>JAZOMR010000031.1:0-4499 GCA_045654105.1 Faecalimonas sp.
GAGGCTGCGAAGGTATTTGCCTCTTCAAATATTTTACTTCTGGGAAATGAATCCCAGACAATCGGTCCACAAAGTACCCCAATGGCAGTCCATCTTGCACTCTTGGGTGCCAATGTTATCTTGCTTGAAGGAATTCGTTTGTTAGAGGTGTCGGAAGGTGTTTATTTATTAAATGCCGCACCACTGAATTTATCGGGCGTGGATGGTTCGCCGTGCAGAGCAATATTGATAGATGCCGACAGATAAATTCCAATTTGCAATAATGCCATGCAGTAAAATATGACTTTATTTTAAAGTCGAAATAGATTATAATAATACTGTACTTATTATTCTCTTTATTTAATGCAACTTATGTTGTGTTTTGAGTTACAATTCCTGGAAACAGGTATGATTACAATAACTTGCCTGCACTTTAATGTGCAGGTTTTTTATTTTAACAAAAGGAGGACTAATAATGTACTAACAGCGGCCAAAATGGTCGCTTTTTTGTTACACAAAAATAAATTTTGTAAAAGGAGGAAAAGGAAAATGAAAAAGAAGAGAGGTGCAATTTTATGAAACAAGTAGCATGGACCACAGGAATAATTCTTAGCCATATTGAAGAAGGTTGGTTCGCTTCATGCGATTGGCGATGTGGGGTATCCCACCATCCCGGAGACATGGAAGGATGCATTAGCACGAGATACTGCAATGAGTCTTTGGCAGAGGCAATAGACTATGTTTTGGCTTGCATGGCGCATATGAACGTCAAACGTGCAGATGAACTGGAAGTACTAAAAGATATGGGATTCGCCTTGTATTACAAAAAGGAGGCTGGAGAAGAAATATCAGAGGAAATCAAACAAGAAATGAAGAATGAGGCCCAGCAGCGTGGTTGGCTAGCATATGAAGAATACAATTAAATACGAAAAACTGTTTTCAAAAACGGTTAGAAAATTTATAGAGGCTTGAATGTCCTCTATTTTTTTTATTCAAATTCAATCTCAATAAAAGGAGAAAAATGATATGGGAGAGAAGAAAGTAACAGTTACCAAACAATGTACCCTTTGCAAAGAGTATAAGGAAGTGCAATTGACAGTGGAAGAGTACGAGGATTATTTAGCTTATATCAATTCGCGTAGCATCTTGATTCAGGATGCACTTCCAAACGTTGCACCACAAGACAGAGAATTGCTCCGTTTTATGGGTGGTGTATGTAGCGAATGTTGGAATAAATATTTTCGCCAACCACCTGACGAGGATGATGTTCTTGACGATGAAGAGAAAGGAGGTGCGTAATATGTGCGCTCAATTTCACGAAACCGTACGTGGTCGGGATTTCTATGATCGAGACATTCCTAATCTCATTCAGGCAATAAAACAAGTTGCGCATGAATTACAACAAAATACAGAAATGCAATATAAAATTTACGAGTCTACTAAATCAAAAACTATCGTTGATACAAACGACATGACAATCGAACAACTCATAAAAATATTGCATAGATTTCCTGCGAATGGGAAAGTACGTGTTTTAGGATGTAATAAAGTATACATCAACAGATGCGGTGACGACATCTCCTTTGATGATCAACCATTAGGGGAAAAGGATTAACTGAAATAACTGAATCCCATTACTGTAAAAGGAGGAAACGCGAGCGTGCGTAAGAAAACAAACGACGAGAATAGTAATAAGTATCCATGCAATAAATATGTGAAATTTGTCAAATCGCTATGCGGGAAATACTCACCATGGGAAATATGGAATGATTTTATTACCCTTTTTGCTATTGCCTTGAATAATTCCGTCCGGCATGAACACTGGGAGGAACGAGAAAAACAATACTTGCAGATTGTCAGGAAATATACTTCAGAAGAACAAAACAAAATGACCGAGCTTTCTGCAATGCTGATAAATGACATGTCAAACAACGCGGATTATGATTATCTTGGTAAGGTCTATATGGATTTAAGAATCAATTGTAACGAAAAAGGACAATTTTTCACACCCTACCACATTTCGAAACTGATGGCAAAATTGGTAGACGGAGACTCTCTCGAAGAGCCTATCATTATTAACGAACCCACTTGTGGTTCCGGTACCAATATAATTGCAATGGCAAATGTGTTAAAAGAGCGAGGATTTAACTATCAGCAAAATGCATATTTTGTTGCACAGGATATCGATCCTCTTGTGGCCAAGATGTGTTATATACAAATGGCACTTTTAGGAATATCCGGCGTGGTATTGATAGGAGATACTTTAGCAAATAATACCGATGAGATGGAACACTGGTATACACCTTTTCACTATGTGTTTGGAATCCAAATACTATCTCAACGTAAGAAAAACAAAGAAAAGGAGAACGAAGAGGAGCAGCAATCTGAAGAAGATGATGATTGGCTGCTTTCTTTAGTTGGACTAGCATAAACGGAGGAATCTTTATGGAATTAATGACAAAAGAAATTGAAAAGAAACTAAAAGAAACTGGCTATTATCCGGAGGTGGATGATTTGCTTGACACCACCGTAATTGTAAAATATTTTGACCCTTGCGGCGGTGCCACATGGCTCATTGTAGGCGGTGAACAAGATGGACCAATCTGGATTTTGTTTGGATATGTAACCCTAGACGGTTGCGACTGGGAATGGGGGTCAGTATTCTTACACGATTTACAAAGGTATAAAGGATTCTTGGGCCTTGGCATTGAAAGAGATTTGTACTGTAAAAACAAAAAAGTACGAGATCTGATACGAACTTAAGGAGAATATATATGGAAACATATCAAGAAATGAAAATTCGACACCAAAAAGAAGTAAATGCTTTTCCTATTTACTTTGCTTTTAGTAACGTACAAATAGGAAGAATGTTTAAGGAATTAGGGTTAAATCCCCAAAAGGATTGTGATAAAATTGTATCAATTCCTGGCACTGGTGGTTTTATACTGAAAAAAGATACCGGTGCTTATAAGGAAATGTCCCAAAGACAACATGAGGAACTACAAAATGCCATCAACGAGGATGTAGATGGCACAGGATTTATTTATCAGATGTTTCGCTATGAACTTGCAAATCATGAATTTGGTTATACTGGAGATGCTGACGACGCAATCGCAGCATTAGGTTACACGGAAAAGCAAATAGAAGAGACGCCTGCTCTCAAACAAGGATTTGAAAAAGCGAAGTGGAATATTCTAAATAATGCAACATAAAAACCTATATTAATAAGATATTGTTTGATATTACAGTTAAAATATTTTATAATATACAAGGAAGAGAGGGTTACTGAGTGTAGAGAAACACGCATTCAGTAATCCTCTTAAGATATGGAGGTTCAGAAATCATGGCTAGTCGTGATGATAAAGCATGGGATGATAACTTTATATGTTATATGGATTATGTAAATACATATCACAGATTGCCTCCGGCACGAGCAACACATAATGGAGTAGCAGTAGGAGGATGGCTTAGAAATCAGATTAATTTTTACAAACGTAATGAATTACCAAAAGAACGTGAAGAGCAATTAAATGCTTTTACCAGGGCATGGATTTCTGGTGGAAAGGAACGTCGAAAACAAAATCAACAATTATTACTCGTTTCAGAGTGGAAGAGTAGTGTTCCATCAAATCATACACCCATAGACAAGTTTTTATCTGCTGAAGAAGTGTATAGCTGCATCCGGAAAGGAATTGTTGATTGCGAAGGATGGGCTGATAGTAATTACACGAAAGTTAAGCCCTGCAAAATGCATGAATGTTACGCAGTCAGCATACCGTTTTATGACAAACAATATGCTCCTATTTTCTACAAAATCATAGGGCAGGAGATAGGTAATTTTCAATCAACTGCAGCTCTAATCCAATCATTTGATTTTTCTGAAAGTGATAGGATGGGCGACAGGATAGAACGAATGTTAAATCTTTTGGATCAACGAGAACGATTTATAATAAAAATGTATTACGGCCTTAATGAAAAAAAGAAATGTCATACACTAAAAGAAATTTCTGTAAAAATAGACACACATTATGACAATGTTCGGAAAATCAGAAACAAGGCATTAAAGGCCCTGCGAAAGTCGTCTGCGCTCAGCATTTTGTATGCACAGCCCATACGGGCATCAGTAATCGATGATTTGGAATTGTCATCACGTACACAGAACTGCCTGCAAAAAGAGGGCATTAGAACACTAGATGAACTCATTTATATTGTCGAAAATGACATTGGCAGGCTAGAAAACATCGCTTATCTGGGCAAAAAAATGCTATCTGAAATTGTAAATAAGTTAATTGAAAACAAATTAACGCAACAAAATAAATTGTCATACAAAAAAGACGCTCCACACAAGCATTAAGCCTATGTGGAGCAACTCTTTTTTTAAAATCTCTTTGTTAATTTTTTGTCAATCTGTTTTGTTTAATATCTGCCTTCAGCAATGGCTTCTTTTAAAAGTTTTTCAGTTTCTGCAACCTTATCCTTTAATCTTTCCCATTTCGTAATAGGGCGAAGCTTTGCTAAGC
>JAZOMR010000032.1:0-16634 GCA_045654105.1 Faecalimonas sp.
ATTCTGCTTGACTAGCCGGAATTTCGATTATCTTACCATTATGTGTAAACTTCATCACTCCATCAGCCTGCGCTTCTTCATTCAGTTGCATATAGAAGTTAACTCCGAGTTTTCCACCAAGTGTCACTGTATTTCCAAGCAGCTTGTTCTCTACCGGTGTTTCTCCTTCATCTACTGTCAATCTATGAATCTCTACATTATCAATAATAAAATAGTTCTTCCAGTCATTTCTAGCTTGAAGCGCAAAAGCAACCGCATACTGAGTGGCTCCTTCTGGAACGGTAATTGTACATTTCAAACCTCTCTGCCACCCTGTGACTGCCATAAACGTGCTTTTCTCTTCATAATTTGCAAGATCTGTTATATCTGTTTCACCATTACATACTAACAATCTAAGACAGTCGGTAGTACTAGCACTTCCAGTATAACTAGCAAACATATCAAACTTGATTACAAGTTTGTCTTCTCCCTTTACGTCGATATACGGAGTGTACGCACCAGTCTTATTACTTGTTCCTCTGTGATAAAGTTTCAAACTCGTATTACCAGAGGAATAGTTAAATTGAACTCCTGCTCCTCCATTATTAGCTGAATATGACGACCATTTACCCCATCCAGCGTCAGTGAGTTTTGTTAGGTCTTCCAGGTCTTCTGCATTATACTTATCATCAAAATTCTCACTAAACACCAGAGTACTTGTCTCATTATTCTCGGTGGCTGCTGCAGGTATTGCCGGCAACATGGTTACAACCAGACTGAGTGATAATAACAATAATGCTATTTTTTTGAATTTACTTGTTTTCATTGTTTCTCTTCCTCCTTCTTACTTTACATAATAAAGTGTCATCTATTTCCAGTGTACTGGGAATTGTTGGTATTCCATACAATTCCTAGTCCACGAAAACCTTTTTCACTGCTTCCAAATATCCGTATCCGTTCAGATTATCTGGTTGCAGGTAACTACCTTCCGTCCATTCATTCCAACTGTTTATAGTAATCAATGGAGCTGGAAGGTTATGTGTATCCACATATTCTTTAGCGGCCCGAAGTGCTGCTTCAATATTTTCCGGTGTGTTATTCGTCATAACATCTCCTATAAAACCGGTTAGTCTTGGGCTGGTATCCCACCCCAATGAAATCTGTGGAAAATATGGTATAGTAAGTTTTGAGAAGTGTTCTTTCCACTGTTGTTTTACATCTTCCATGATCTTGTTAAAATCTTGGCTCATTCCAGTAATGGCTGTAAAATTGTAACTGGTTGCACTATCATAATTGAGAGTCTTTATGGCCTCTTTGCCATCATAAGCTTCTCTCCGATAGCAAAATTCATCTTCTTTACCAAGATTGATTTGAAGATGCAGGTCCGTAAACCCTGCTTTTATCGTTTCTTCGCGGAACCAGTCCAACGCCTTTCTTGTTTCTTCCAGTCCTCCAAGACCTCTGACTAGATTTGGGGTGTCATAGATCATAAACACTGGTGCTCCATCAATCTTGTAGTAACATGGATGTTTGAAGTATTTTTCAATTAAACGGTGTGCGATTTTTTCAAATTTTTGACGATCCGCACTTCCGTCCCAAATCGTGATTCCAATATCCTCCTGTGTACAGAGTTGTTTGTACCACAAATTGTTTGCATTGTGGTTAGCCCACATCAGATAGAACTTCATACGTTCTACATTTCTTGCCTTTAGGAAACCATCATTCAAGCAGTTCTCCAAAAATGGTCTGTCATCAAACCAATACCAGTCGTAAATAAAAACATTTACGCCATGGTCTGCTGCTGCGGCGATTTCCATTTCCATAACATAAGGGTCTGCTTCATTTACATAACCCCATACTGGCTTTCTTGGCCACTGATGCCCGTCGAATTGTGGTTTTGCCTCTTTCACTGTCTGCCATTCTCCCATGCCCTCCGGCCAGAAGATTTTGGTTCGTGGCTCATCACCGGTATAAGCTGGCCAGACGAAAGCTGCAACATCATACTTTTGCATCTTTTTACTTCCTCCTTTTCGTTGTAGTTAAAATATAGTTAGTCTTTTTTACCTAACAATTCATAATAATAAATAGGCATGGCACTCCAACCATGACATAAGGAGCCAGCACCGCTAAAGTCCTTTTCCCCTTCCATTGTTTCCCAGAAAGAGGTTGCACCCCCCATCAACATTTTTAGATATGTTCTGTCGATTTCATCTAGTATAAAGTCCCGATATAATTCTTTGTCTGCCTTCAGTAATGCTTCGTAACGGAAGGTATTCATGGATAGTGTACTTGGAATCACTTCATCTTCATTACCCACACCGTTGTCTGCTATTGTCATCAGAAGTTTTTCAGTATTAAGTCCTTCTGTAGCTCCGCATAGATACACCCATGCATTACCCAGCACACTGAACGGTATATCATGACCAATGCAAGTGCGGAACAGTTCTTTGTCTTCATCCCAAAACAGTTCTACAATCCTGCGATTCAAATCCTTCTTTTTTGAAAGGTAAGGCTTTGCATCCATATCAACAACTGCACACATTTCCGCAAAATACTCAACTACCAATGACAGCAAGGCGTTCAAACATAAATCATAAGCCTTTCCTTTATATGTGTGTCCATTAAGTCCTCGCTTCCATTCGTAGAAATTCCAATATTCTTGTGCTTCATCAAAGTTCGGAATTAACCCTGTTTCATCCACTCGTTCTAAAAACATATCCACGATCTTCTTAGCAGAACTAAAACATGCTTTTATGGTGTCCGCATCTTTGGAATAACGATAGTATTCCGCCGTTTGAATGATATAGGCTAACGTAAAGGATGGAATCGTCAGCTTATAATCAGTCGGAAAACAAATGGTAAGCATTCCATCATCTCTGATTCCTTTAGACATCAGTAACAAATTCTCACGGACAAATTCAAATTCCGAAAACGCATAATAGGTGCAAAGCATTTGATTACGCGAATCCATCGTATATAAAGACTGCTCTCTCCAAGGACAATCCTCGTAATGTTCGTGCATACAATGAATCAATGTATTCTGGCACACTTCATAAATCTTATCTCTTAGCACGTTGCCACTTCTAAAGGTTTTAACCTTCAATGGATATACTGTAGGTCTGACACCCGCGTAGCGAATAATTGCCTGCTTTGTATGTATGAATAACTGCAAGTATCGGCAGCCGAATCTTCGAAATGGATTCATGTAACTATTGCGTCCTTTTTTCAAGTTCACTGTTACAGAATAATTTCGCGTCCCTATACTTGTACGGCATCTGCCATCTACCAAATGTTCGCCCCAGCCAATCTCCATTTGACATTCCTCATCGACTTCAATGTCAAAATCAAGATAGCCCGCAACTTCTGACTTCAAATCTACAATATAATAAATCCCATCATCATTTTCACCATCCTGCACCCGAGCATCTTTGAGATATGTTAATGCTGCATTTTGCATCTTCGCCCCAAAATGCGCATCCGTCAATCGGTATGTAAATGTCCCTTGTGATGTCATTACACTATCAGTGCGTGGTCGAATTTCTAATTTTTTTAATCCTCTTGGATAAAGCTTATCAGGCATCTCGTTTACCAAAACACTTGGTTCAAAACCAGTATCGTCTTCACCTGTCATCCACTCATTACCTTGAGTAAGATCAACATGGAAGTTGAATCCCAACTGCATGGTAATCAATTCGCTTCTTCCGCTTATATATTGCCTACTCTTGCGACTCATAATATCTTCATCAGAAGATAAGACAATCTGATTGTTTCTCTCTATCTCAAACAACAACCCTGGCTTTGAAACGCAATAATTGAAAAATGGGTGTCCGTAATGCCAAACAATAAACGCAATATAATTCTCTCCGGATACGATATATTTACTTAAATCAATTTCATCATATACTTTGTAATAAGGATAGTCTCCATATTGTCCACTATCTACAAAACTGCCATTCACATATACTGCATAATTGGAATCAACCGATATTCTTAATGATACCTTGTCGTATTCTTCAAATTCATATCTTGTGATAAACTCTGCATAACAGTCCATTCCGTCTGTCTGACCGTTCCATATCCATTTGGCTTTTTCAAACACACCCACCACCTCCTTTTTCACTGTGAAATCTGCTAAATCGGCTCAAACGGAGTCTCGTCTTCTCCGCTCTGCATATCAAAACATATCTCAGCCGCATAGCTGTATAGATACATCGCTCTTGCTACATTTTTCAATTCTTCTGTTCTGATATCCGTCTCGTCTCGACTCAATACATGATAGCAATATGTCATGGCGCTATATTCTGCGACAAAACTATCTGTTCCATTAGAAACTGTCACCCGATAATCCTTATCCAAATTATTCGCCGCAATATTTGGAATGGAAACATAATAATATTCTCCGGATTCAACAGCCTCCAATGCTGTTTCGGTGTCTCCAAGTGTTAATGTGAAAGTGATGTGTTCTACATCAACATCCTCTTCCAGTGAAAAATATAGTTTTAGTGTTGTCTCTTGTTCCAATACTAAACTTGCTCCCGCAAACGTTCCTATGTTTGGATGACTCGGTACAACAGTTTTTTTATAATTTATCAACCGATTCGCCGTGATATGCGAAACATCTGTCTCTCCCAAATTAGCATTTGCAAGATTATCTACATTATGGTTAAAATACGTTTGTACATAAGCCCCGTAATTCAACATTGCCTTAGCTAGATGTACTTGTTCTATTGTGTAATATCCATCTGCATTTTCGATGATAGTCTCCGCATACGCTCTCACAGAATATTCTTGTTTTTCGCTAATTGCCTTTCCATTTTTATCAAATATCTGCACTGCAATTACATCAGCCATTTCCTTCGCCACAATGTCGTGTGAGAATCGATATCCATACTCTGTTTTCTCCGTTGGAGTAGGTATCATTTTTGTCTCTCCATCAGGAAACTCTAACAACATATAAGTATCTTCCATTGATGTTCCCCACAGTGGTTCTGCATAAAAGTCAATACTCAATTTCCCGCCAAGAGTAACCTGACTCCCCACAAATCTAACACTTTCTGGTTGCACCTGTTCTGTTGTCTCATCTGTTTGTTCGTCTAAAACTACAAGTACACCTTGCCCCGGTCCAACGTTTAGGGTAAGTGAATCGCCCTTTCCGGTATAGCCTTGTGCTTCCGCAACATAGCGATATTTATAATTATCACGGAAGTTTAACGTAATATTCTGCGAATTGTTAACATCATAATTCACAACATAGAAGGCTTCTGTATCACGATACTCAAAGCATCCTACCACAGCACCATATTGTTGTCCTGTGCTCTCGATACTCCTCAGCATATCTGTTCCATCGTCGTCTAGTTCCACACCTAGCAACTTAGTGATTCCCAAGTTATCACGTTTTCCATACTGCATATAGTTTCTTGTTGTAGAACCTGTTGCCATAATGCCAACACTTTTTGATTTCATCAGCACCTCATCAACTGCTGCAATGTGCTTATTAATCTTTTGTATCCATGGATAGAACGGTGTGGTTTCACCATCTGCACCTAGCACTCCACTTCTATCATAATCATGTCCATCTTCACTACTGCTATCCTTTGACTGATATTCCGGCTGGATGAGTGTGAACCACTCAATTCCTTTCGCACCAAATGCCAGGTAGTTATTCACACTCCAATTAGTCTCCGCCTCAGTCGGTAATTTGTCATTGTTCGTAGCAGCATCTGGTGTCGAAGTGATATGACCATCACGAAAATCTCCGCCTGCTTCTACATATGCCCACAGTGGAATGTCATGCTCTTGTGCCTCCTGTCTTGCTGCCCACAACACGCTATAAAAAGGTGCTACCGTACCTTGTTTGCTAATGTCTCCTCCATATGCAAAATGATAGTTGTCATAAGAAAGAACCTTTGTTTTTGTGTTCACAACATAGTCATCACAAAACTCATCGTAATTATCGTAGAGAGACGCATCCCATAGATTGATAAAACCTTGCTGATTTGTAAACTGATTGAGGGTATAAGACGTCCAATCGTAAAACTTTAATTGTTTATTATAGTTGGCCGCCGTTTCATCAAGCTTGTTATCGAGTGGTTCATCTACCACATGTATTCCAAGATAGCTTTGATAGTGGTCGTACTTGCTAATCCATCCGGCCACATCTGCTATCGTTGGGGCACTGTCAGAACCAATCGGAATATCGGTAGCATTTGTTCCATCATTCCTATTCGCTATGGTGTACTCAGGATTCAAATTCCAATCTTCTACAAAATAGCCAATCCCATACTTTTCTGCCAATTCGAGTAATTGTAAAGCTGCAGGTGTGGTTCTTCCAACCTCTTCTTTTGAATAACTAATAAGATTAATTCCGCTTTCTTTAATCAATTGAAATGTCTTCTCATTAATATAATTATGGGTGCCATCTTTGTATGGTCCATAGAAGCCTGTGATCGGCATAACCTCGTCTCCACCGAGATAATCGAATGTCAAAGCCGGTACATGATATTTATCTAAAATCGCCTCGAGTGTTGTTGCACTGTTAGTGTCTAAAACATCTGTCAGAAGCTGAACATCCTTCTGACCAACCTTTTCATCATTATTAAGGTCAGCAGCATAATCAGCAGCACTGTTTACTTTGTAGTCATATTTTTTCTCTTTTAACAGTGCCTGTAATGCAAGTAAATCTTGCTCTCCTACTATTCCATCCAAGTTTACATCGCCCATTCGATAAAGCGATACCTGCTGACTGTGTCCAAAGCTACCTTGCCATCTCATAACCGTATAGTCACCCGGTTCAGTTAATACCGGATTGTCGCTGTCTACGTCCACTACGTTTCCATCTGCATCTTTAACTTCTCCTGTGACAAGATAAGGACCATCATCTAAATTGTAGCTGGTTGCATACATTTCCTGGATTGGATTATTCCCTTTTGTGGATGTAAAACTGATACATCCGTCAGAAATATTGTTTGCAGGATTATTTGCGGTATAAAGCACCATATATTTACCGAAATCTTGCGTCTGTGTATACTCCTTTTCCGTTGGAGTTCCATCATTAATTGTATATACAACTTTCCATTTGCCTTCTTTCACTTTATCGAACTGCATGCTGACTTTTACAGGTTCATTCACAGAAGCTGTTCCAATCTTAATATCATCCTTTGTGTAATAGTTGTATGCCTTAAGTGATGTTCCTGATATATATAAAAAGATTCCCTCCCATATATGATTCTCTCCATTAGAATAGTAACCGCCAATTCTTATAGCCTGACCGTCCTTATTTCCATTTTTATTGAAAGTGATTTCTCCCGAAAAGATTACTCCATTCAGCGTATCAACCTGGCTCGTCTGGCTCTCGATATTTCTCACTGTAACAGGGGATAGCAAATCCTCCCCTGCAGAAGTTTGATAGTCGTGAAAACTCAAATATGTATATGAAGCTTCATCCGTTGATGCGTATGCTACTATTGGTTTCATAAGACTGACACCATTCAAGCTCAAACCTGCAAGTAACGATATGATAAGCAGTCCGCACAAAAAACGCTTTGTGATTTGTTTCATAAAATTTTTCTCCTTTCGAACCTTGTATTTACATTCTAAAATGATTCACTGTATATGCTGTCCACCAGTCATTGTGCACCGGTTCATATCTTTCACCCTCTACAAGTTTCCCACTCCACTCTCTATATTGGCCACACCAATAATCCAATCGAGGATGTTCAAGTTCGTCAATTTTTTCAATATGTCCCTTTAAGTAATCATTTAAAATCATCGCCACTGTATCGATACGTGGCATCATTCCACCAATTCGCGTATCACTGATTTCAAACCCTATGCTTTTATTTTCTATCATCCAATATTGACGGAAGGCATCATGAAACATCTTTATATCCTGTTTTATCATTGACAATTCATTCATGAGTTCCTTTATCTGTTCTTTATCTTTGGAATGATATGCCTCATACAATCTTTTGCTATAGGTTGCCTTTTTTATCAACACTTTACATACCGCTGCATAAGATTTAAAAATATAGGAAAACTGACTTTCACGTTGCGCAAGAATTTCAAACTCCTCATACAACTTTGCATATACCTCTCCTGCATGATCCGGTATATGATAATCTAGCAAACCAATCAGGAAATCATTGTACAAGATATATTTGACAGCATTACTCACCTTTTCTGTGTGTGGCATTACATGATTTGGTTTGTCACATGACATCCACTCCTCAGCGGTGTATCCTGTCAAAATTCTCACAACTTCATCTACATCTATCTCACACGGATACAGTTTGTTTGCGGCATACCACATAGATGGAATAACTGAATAGACAGAGCATTCGTCTCCTCCATCTCCCCATGCAGTCATTAAAATGTTATCTACACCGCTTTCGTCTACCGCCTCAAATTGGACATCGATTGTACGCATCGTATACGCGTTATCAGGAGCAAATCCAATCCATTTCCACATACCACCTGCAAACATGGTCTTTCCTGCACACGCCTGCAGTTTTAATATTCTGCTACTATAATACTCTTTGTCACGCACACTGTACGAATAACATATCGGTGTTTGCGTGCCATCAAATAATTTCTTCACTTCTTCTACCGGACAATCCTCAGCGCAAAGTTCTGCTCCCCAAAATTCAGGTTCAACACCTTCCTCTTTACAGATTTGAAACACTCGTTTCAAATGCTCTAAATAAATCTCTCGTTTTGGTGTTGCTCCATGGATTTTTTCATATTTACCTCGTCCTAACTGAAATGCCTCATCTGTTCCTATATTGATGCGCTTAGTATGAAATACTTTTTTACAATATCGAATACACTTGCGAACCAATTGATAAGTTCTCTCATCTCCAACTAAAAGTATGTCATCAATATCCATGTGGTCATAATAGACACGCCAATTCGCCAGATTCTTGAGATGTGCAAGTGTCTGAATACAAGGCACCATCTCAAATCCAAAAATATCCGCGAAGGCAACAATCTCGCGCAGTTCCTTTTCCGTATATCTTCCACGTTGATATCCAAAATAAGGTTCGCCCGGAAGTTCGTATGTCTCTTCCGTATACAACTCCAAATAATTGTAACCAGTAAGTACCAACAAACCTATCAATTGTTTTAACATCTCAGGCTTTGCAACAGCATTCCTTGAACAATCCAGCATAACCCCAAGTTTTTCCACCTTTGGTTGAATGCGCTGCAATCCATCTTTCATTCCCATGCCACGAGCAAGTGCCATATAAAAATGTGGCTCCGTATCGTATGTAATAATGATCTCGTTCTCCGATTTTTCAATAACAATTTCCTGTCCCTGAATGGCTTTTATTATCACGCCACCTTCACCAAGTGTCAGAAAACCTTTCTTGCTAAGTTCAATAATTCCTGTTTTTAAAGATTCAGATAGTGTGCTGCAATTCAATGTCATTTATCTTTGCCTTCCTTCTAATATGTTTGGAATTCATATGGTTGTAATGTAATGTCATAGTTCCTATCCGGTGTCTTAAGCATTCCGCTCTGCACCTTGTCGGAAGAATTGTAAACGCGTACACAAATATTACCGTCCGTCTTACATTCATATCGACTAAGAATAAGGTGTCTGTTGTCCAATTCAATTCTTGTATCCTTCAACTCGCCGTTTCCAGAAGGGAAGAATGATAGTGCATACGCCGGCTGATTATATTCCTCAGCCTTCGCATCCAGATACTCCACATCTGCTGTCAATCGATAACTGAATTCCCGTTCTCCCATATCAATATGCATATGGTTCATGTCTGTATCTGCTATCGGTCTGTCATAAATTGGATGTGCAGAATATACCGGCGTACGAAGCAATGAAATACTGAGCGTGCCATCCTTTGCGCTTCCACCGTAAGTACCATTATTTAATACAGCGAATCCGTTTGCCTTTTCGAACAATCCGCACCATTTTTGATAAAATACTTCTTTACCTTCCTGCAACAATTCTTCCTGTCCAAATACCATTTGCCCCAAAAAACTGCTGTCTTGTAATGTGGTTGGGAAGGTTAATTTGTACATCTTATTGGCATCATTAGAATATAATTTTATTTTGATATCCACATATGCATCAAACTTAGATGTCGTATAATTCACAACTGCATAAGACTTATCATGTTTGAAAATCGCCTGGATTTTTGTGATAACCTCTCCGTTCTCTATCACTCGTACGTTTTCTATCGTTTCGTTTGGATATCCGTTAAAAGCATTTGCTTCTTCTTTACTAAGTAATGTGAATGTGCCACTATGATTGTAGAACCCATCTGTTGTCATGCCCCAAGGATCCTCATTGTCATCATAGACTCTAATCTGTGCACCTTTCTCTTTTAGGTAATCCTTTCCATCTACACAATACTTGTCAATCAAACCAGTCTCTTTGCTAATCGCCACCTGCATTCTTGCATTCTCAAACAAGAAATGTGTTGCATTTTCCTTGCATGGTTCGATTGGACGTTTTGCTTCATTCACAACCCGCAGCTCACAGTCAAATCTGTTCATGCACATCGGCTTTAAGTTGGCACGGAACACAATTCTCTTACGCCAATCTAAACTGAATGTACAATCTTCTTTTATATTCTGTGTCGGCAAATATTCTCCTTCCTGAGTGCGAACTGTTGCTAGTGTCACCTCTGGTACGTTGAAATTCTGTTCCTCTAATTGAAATTCTACTTCAATTTCTTGCTCAACCTCATATGGATGCGGATTGAACACCAACACCGGTATCTCGCCTCGTTTACCAGCCACCTGACCTTCACAAAGTTTAAAAAAGGCTTTTACACAATTCTTTGCAAGTATTTCACGTCCGTAATCCATCTGGCGAAGCATATCTTCTTCTGCCGCTTTTACCATGGTTCCCGGAAGTGAATCGTGAAATTCCGAGAAAAGCAAAGCTTTTTCTGCTGCTTTCATTTCTTTTTCATCATAGGATACTCCACTGACTGCAAGCATCTTTTCGCAAACAGCCAATTCATTTTCGAGCTGACGGTGTTTTTGTTTTATTCGTACCATGGTGGTATAGCATCCCATCATACAGTGAACTAATGAGCCCTCAAATACACGTAATCCGGCTTTGTCTACCGTTGCGAAATACTCTTCACATCCACTTGGAATCATTGTAACCTCTGGATGCTCTTCTCTATACTCACACAGTGCCTTCCAGTCTTCCTCTGAAGGACCACCGCCATGATTGCCTACGCCCCAGCATAAGAGACCAATTTCATTTGGATTCTTCATCATGGATGTGACGCGTTCTAACACATGACCTTTCCGCGAATTATATGTACCATATACGTTATGCCCAATTACTTCACTTCCGTCATAACCTTTCCACACAAAATTTTGTTCTGGGAACATTTTGAGCGGTCGAACGAAGACATAATTTTTATACCCTTTTTTTTCCAAAATCTGCACTAATCCACGATTGTGACCGAACGGGTCGAAGTTAACACCTGTTTCAGTTTTGACACCGAATTTCTCTGCAAAATATTGATTACCAACTTCTATCTGTCTTATAAATGATTCTCCTGAAGGCATCACGCAATCCGGCTGCAAATACCAGCCACCCATAATGCGCCATTTTCCTTCTTTTACCAATCGCTTAATTCGAGCGAACAGTTCTGGTTCATATTCCTCAACCCACTCGTACAACACTGATTCATTATGATTAAAAATAAATCCATCATACTTTTCACAAAAGTCCGCTGCTACTCGGAATGTAGATATTGCTTCTGCCATTCCTTCTTCTCTCTTCCAAAGCCATACTGGATCTAAATGTGCATTGCATAGCATATATATCTTCTTCATCGATTTTTCTCCTCTAATACTAAATCTGTTCATCCTTTTACATATAAAATATTATCACAAGCCCTGTTTTCTGTATTGAATTACTATGCCAATCATTTGTACAAAAATTCCAAATATGCAAATTATTCAGAACAGAGCGTCCTACCTTTGATAATGCATTGAAATATTAAATCAGAAATTGTATAATTATGATATCAAATGGAAAATGAGGTGATTAAATGAGTAATTATAGCCATTATACCGCAGATAAGATTTTCAAACCTTCAGAGTCTGTGAGAGCTTATTTTCATAATGAAACCTATTATAGTACACCCCTACATACACATAACTTCTTCGAATTGAACATTGTAATGTCTGGTAACGGAACGCACTATATGGATACTTCTTCGTACCCAATTGCCGCAGGAGACGTTTTTATTATGCCTCCAGATATTGAACATGGATATACATTTGATTCCAAAACTTATTCCATTTTTCATTTGCTTTTTAACGATGAATTTTTCAAAAAATACAAAACTAATCTAGATAATATGACTGGTTATCATATTCTATTTAATATTGACCCACATATTCGAAGCCAAAATAAAGTGACAAATAATTTTCTTCATATAAACTTTAGAGAAAACTATAATCTAACAAGAGTATTCGAAGAATTGTCATTCCTTGAAAGTAAAGACTCTAAAAACATTGAACAGCAAAAAGAAAGCCTTGCACTCTACGTGCTTGCAAAGATATGTGATGCGATCGAAGAAGAAAATTCATCGTATAACAAGAAGAATCGCTATTTATTCGATTTACTGAAATCTGTAGAATATATCCACTTAAACTACGGTGAAAAAATCAACTTGCAAACTCTGTGTTCTATTTCTTGCCTGAGTCGTTCCTCATATATTCGACAGTTTAAACAAACTTTCAACTGCCCTCCTATCGATTATATACACCACTATAGACTGAGGCGGGCGAAATCATTATTAAAACATACAGAGATGCCTTTAACTACTATTGCAACCAACTGTGGCTTCTGTGACAGTGCGCATTTCAGTCGCTTATTTAAGAGAAAATATCATTCTTCTCCTTCTGAATACAGAAAGATGTATAACCAAAAGAAGTCAGATGCAGATAACATAAAAAGACGGTAAGAAATCGTTTGATAGCGATTTCTTACCATCTTTTTTTCACTTTATGGTCTTAATCCCATTCCACCTTCTAAGGTTAATGTTTCACCTGTCAAATACTTCATGTCCGGAGATGCCAAGTGTACACATACACTTGCAATCTCTTTTTCTGGGTCACCATAATGTCCTGCTGGTGGCATCTTCACATTTGCCTTAAATGCTTCTGGATAAGCCTTTTCAAAGTTCTCCAATTGCGCAGTCCATGCAAGTGGACAGATTACGTTTACATTGATACCGTCTTTTGCCCATTCTGTAGCAGCAACACGAGAGAGTCCTCGCACGCCTTCTTTAGCTGCCGCATATGAACATTGTCCGAAATTCCCAAACAAACCTGCACCTGAAGCAAAGTTGATTACCGTTCCTTGTGTTTCTTTTAAGTATGGATAACATGCTTTCATATAATAGAACGTCGCATAAAGTCCTGAAAACATTGCTAAGTTAAATTGTTCGGTAGTATGTTCTGCAATAGGCACACCTGATGCGGAAGCTTGTGCGTTATTCACTAGCACGTCGATTCTTCCAAAGGTTTCAATCGTTTTTGCAACTACATTTGCAACGACTGCCTCATTATCAGCACCTGCATTCACATCTGCTTGTAAAATGAGCACTTGTATCCCATATAATCTTTCGAGCTCTTCTTTTGCCTCTTCTAATTTTTTCAAATTACGTCCTGTAATGACAAGATTGGCTCCTTTTTTCGCATACGCTGTTGCTATTCCATATCCAATGGAACCACATCTACCATCACTTAATACTGCCCTTCCTGCTCCTGTTATAATCGCTGTTTTTCCTTTTAAATATGCCATATTGTACCTCCTTTTATTTGTAAGCATGCTAAATAGTAGCACAATATTTCTACATTTTATATCACAATATTGACGTTTTTCTTTTGTTTTAGTAAAATATTGATGAAAGATGTATAAGAATTAGAATCGCAGAAATATTATTGATGCAATTTCACACCGGCCTTCATAAGATTATCTTGTAGTTTTCTAGCATCAAGGCGACTAAAATCATCCGTCATAGCTGCCGCACAACCTGCCGCCTGACCAGTAACTGCACAGCACGGAATTACTCTCATAATATCCCACATGCTGTCCGTTACAGAAGTGCATCTTCCCGCAACAATCAGATTCTTAATCTGTTTTGAGTATAATGTCCTAAATGGAACTTCGTATACTGGTCCTCGTCTTTTCCAATTAGAAACCATACCAACTGAATCTTCAAAATATTTATGTGATTCATTTGTGTGCAGTTGATACTCTCCCACTAGCCTTCTAGTCATACGAACTTGCGGAATCGTTGCAATGGTAGTTGGAATCAAGTTAGGACATGACACCCTGCATTTCTTAACATCATTAAGTATAGACGCATGAGATAACTGCATCATCTTTGACAACTCTTCTCCTTCAACACCTGAAAATCGTTCTCTCACAAGTGTTTGAGTTATATGACCTTCGGATTTTTTTTCGTCTGGAATATCGACATAGCCAAGCATTCTTAAATCATATACTGATTCATTCCAATAATAATACCATGCAGCCAAATCATTTCCTTGTTCAAACAATTCTGTTGGAGCACCTGAAAAATAGGCGATGTCACAATCACCTGTTGCATCCACAACTGTTTTCGCCTTAATAGCCTGCCTGCCCGATTTATTCTCTATCATAACTGCATGAATTTGTTGTTCATGCTTCTCAACAGCAACAGCATATGAGCCATATAAAATTTCCACACCCGACTGAAGTAATAACTGCTCAGACAGAATAGCAAACAATTGAGGATTGAAACGCACTTCATATCTCGGATCACGCTCTGTTCGTTTGGAAATATCATCACAATCAAGCCAGTTGTACGGGTACCTCGCCTCTGCCCCCATAGAAATGGATAATTTAAAAAGTTCTTCAGCAATTCCAAACGAAACCTGATGCCCCATTCCATCACAAAGCGGAAGGTAAACTGTAACAAGACCCGATGTCCCCAAACCACCTAACATATATTGTTTTTCGAGTAAAACAACTTGTTTTCCTTCCCTCGCGGCTGCCAATGCTGCAGAAATGCCTGCAAATCCACCACCGCAAACCAAGACATCACATTCTTTTACAATTTTTGTTTCTATTTTCTCATATATAATTTCCATATCGCCCTCGTTAATATTGTGTTAATCAAAATTTTGGAACACTATTTTATTTATCCTACCATACTTGCATATTAAGTACAACCAAATTCCAGCAATATTGTGATGAAATAAAATCACTAAAATCATTATTTAGACTTTGGGCGTTACTATGTTTGTCCTTCTGTTCTAGAAGATGCCAGTAGTTCCTGTATAATCTTAAACACGGATACGATATGACTGAATTGGAACTTCTGCTGTTCGATAACTTAATTGTGCAATTGAAGTTTGCTAATTTTATAATTATAAAAATTTGCTTGCATTGCATAGACATAGCTTTTATAACTTGAGCCTGCAATATTAGGCTTCACTTCTTTATCTATAAATTCTTCCATGTATTGTCCGAAAGTTTTCTTCTTGTCTATCTTGACAATCGCACCTGACTCAAATTGCTTTTCCCATACTTGTAAGGCCATCTTAGTTTTTTTCAATGCTTCCTTTTCTGTTTTTGCTCGGCGCTTCACTCTTTTTGATGTATTAGTCTTTGGGTTTAAATATTTACTTTATATAACGCACTCCCATGTTCCATCTGGCAACTGTCGCACATTACCTTCTCTATTACCTTTCCTTTTCATCTAATTACTCCTTTCCTAAAATGTGATAGTTTTGTGATAGTTTTTTGTGATAGTTGTGATATTACAAAAAAAGACAAAAGGCTACGAATAACCTTTTGTCCTGTTTTGTATGTTTTTATTTGTTTATATTGTACAAATATTTAAATTTATTTATAATTTACAATCTTACCAAAATCTGGTTTCAAAGCTGCACCACCAACAAGACCTCCGTCGATGTCTGGTTGAGCGAATAATTCCGGAGCGCTAGCTGCTGAAACAGATCCGCCGTATTGGATACGGATTGCTTCTGCTGTTGCTTCGTCATAGATTTCTCCGATGCAAGCACGGATAGCTGCACAAACTTCTTGAGCTTGTTCTGTTGTAGCTACTTTACCTGTTCCGATTGCCCAGATTGGTTCGTAAGCGATAACTGCTGTTTTAGCTTGATCAGCTGTTACGTCTAAGAAAGCAATTTTGATTTGTTGACGGATGAAATCGATTGTAACACCTTGTTCTCTTTGTGTTAATGTTTCACCACAGCAAACGATTGGTGTAATACCATGTTCGAATGCTTTTTTCACTTTTTTGTTTACTGTTTCATCTGTTTCAGCGAAGTATTCTCTTCTTTCTGAGTGTCCGATGATAACGTATTTAACTCCAACATCTGTAAGCATGTTAGGAGCGATTTCTCCTGTGTATGCTCCGCTTTCTTCGTAGTACATATTTTCAGCACCGATGCAGATGTTGCTTCCTTTAGCAGCTTCTATAGCTGGGATAATGCAGATTGCAGGTACGCAGAATACTACGTCAGCATCTTCTGTTGCTACTAATGGTTTTAATTCGTTGATTAATTCTACTGCCTGGCTTGGAGTTTTGTTCATTTTCCAGTTACCAGCGATAATTTTTCTTCTTGCCATGTTTTGGGCCTCC
>JAZOMR010000033.1:0-3042 GCA_045654105.1 Faecalimonas sp.
ATATCTCAGCTTACATGGCTACAGATATGGATAAGATGGAAGCAGTATTGGAAAACCCATACATTTTAATTACTGACAAGAAGATTTCTAATATTCAGGAACTGCTTCCTGTATTGGAGCAGATTGTACAGTCAGGCGCAAGACTTCTGATTATTGCAGAAGACATTGAAGGTGAAGCTCTCACAACATTGATTGTCAACAAGCTTCGCGGAACATTCAATGTAGTAGCAGTAAAAGCTCCTGGATACGGTGACAGAAGAAAAGCAATGTTGGAAGATATTGCAATTCTTACCGGTGGTCAAGTAATCTCAGAGGAAGTTGGATTGGACCTCAAGGAAGTGACTTTGGCTCAGCTTGGAACAGCAAAATCTGTAAAAGTGCAGAAAGAGAATACAGTTATCGTTGATGGTAGTGGCAACAAGATGCAGATTGCAGCCCGCATTGCCCAGATTAAGGCGCAGATTGAGGACACAACGTCTGACTTTGACAGAGAAAAATTACAGGAGAGACTTGCGAAGTTAGCAGGCGGTGTTGCAGTAATCCGTGTAGGTGCAGCAACAGAGACAGAGATGAAAGAAGCAAAACTTCGTATGGAAGATGCGCTTTCCGCAGCAAGAGCAGCTGTAGAAGAGGGTATTGTAGCAGGTGGTGGTTCTGCTTACATCCATGCATCAAAAGAAGTTGCAAAATTGGTTGAGCAATTAGAAGGTGACGAAAAGACAGGTGCTAAGATTATCTTAAAGGCATTGGAAGCACCGCTTTACCACATCGTGGCAAATGCCGGCTTAGAAGGTGCTGTCATCATCAATAAAGTAAGAGAGCAAGAACCTGGCATTGGATTTGATGCATACAAGGAAGAGTATGTAGACATGGTAAAAGCCGGAATTCTTGACCCTGCAAAAGTTACAAGAAGTGCCCTTCAGAATGCAACGAGCGTAGCATCTACACTTCTCACAACAGAATCTGTAGTTGCTAACAAAAAAGAAGACACACCTACAATGCCAGCAGGCGCACCTGGAATGGGAATGATGTAAAATGTTACAAGAAAGGGACTTAACAAGTCCCTTTCAGAATGAAGACAAAGTACCGGACTCACGTCCGGTCTTTTCTATTTATCCACATTTCTGTGGATTTTTTTCTTTTTATCAAGAAAAAAGTACCTGTTATTCACATAATAGTTTTTAAGTATCTTTGTCCTACATGTTATAATATAAGTATCAGGAGGGATTGCTTATGTTAACAAAAGATGCTGACAAGAAAAGAGAACAAATACAGTTGTTTTGTATGGACGACATGGTTCCTCAGGACCATTTACTTCGAATCATTGATAAGGCAATTGATTGGTCTTTTATTTATGAGTTGGTGGAAGACAAATATTCTCCAGACCAAGGACGTCCTAGCATGGATCCAGTTACTTTAATAAAAATTCCTTTCATTCAATACCTTTATGGAATCAAAAGCATGCGTCAAACCATCAAAGAAATCGAAGTGAATGTTGCTTACAGATGGTTCCTTGGATTAGATATGTTTGATAAAGTGCCTCATTTTACTACCTTCGGAAAGAATTATACTCGTCGTTTCAAGGACACAAATCTTTTCGAGCAGATATTTACCAACATTTTAGAAGAATGCTACAAGTTTAAACTGGTAGATCCTACAGAAGTTTTCGTAGATGCAACACATGTTAAGGCAAAAGCAAACAACAAGAAGATGCAGAAACGAATCGCAAAACAGGAAGCACTCTTTTATGAAGATATATTAAGAAAAGAAATCGATAAAGACCGTGATGCACATAGTAAAAAGCCATTAAAAGATAAGGACGATGATGACCACAAGCCGTCATCCGGTTCGGGTGGAAGCGAAAAGGAAGAAAAAAGTAGCACAACAGACCCTGAAAGCGGATGGTTTCACAAGGGAGAACACAAAAGTGTCTTTGCTTATGCAGTGCAAACTGCCTGTGATAAAAATGGTTGGATTTTAGGGTATTCAATAAACCCTGGTAATTATCATGATAGCCGTACATTCAAAGGATTGTATGACAAACTTTCAGGTATTGGAATTAAGACATTAATTGCAGACGCCGGATATAAAGTGCCGGGAATTGCAAAACTTTTAATAGATGATGGTATCACCCCACTTTTTCCGTACAAGCGTCCTCAAACAAAAGAAGGATTTTTTCAGAAATGGAATTATGTATACGATGAATACTATGATTGTTATATATGCCCAAATGACCAGATTTTAAGATACGTCACAACAAATCGAAACGGGTATAAAGAATACAAAAGCTGCGGAGCAACATGCGCGAGCTGTCCACACTTAGGACAATGTACCGAGAGTAAAGACCATGTTAAACTCATCACACGTCATGTATGGGAAGAATATATGGAAATGTGTGAAGATATCCGCCACACAATCGGAATGAAAGAACTTTATTCACAAAGAAAAGAAACCATTGAACGGCTCTTCGGAACAGCAAAAGAACATCATGGTTTCCGTTATACACAGATGATAGGCAAGGCTCGAATGGAGATGAAAGTCGGGCTTACTTATGCGTGCTTGAATCTGAAAAAACTAGCCAAAATGAAGCACCAAAGGGAACTTCTTAACAGCGCTATTTCTTGGTTTAACTCATTTTTAGAGGCGAAAATTAACATAAAAAGAAAATCGGTACTAGAATTCGCATTCTAGTACCGCCTTTGTCTTCATTCTGAAAAGAGACTTTTAAAGTCTCTTTTTTTAGTACAGGGAGAAGGATTATGAAAGTACAATATTGCTTTATAAGAAGAGAGTATTTTGAAGAACATTCAAATTTTATTAACATGTTAGATCCAGGCAATGCAGATAAGCAATCCAAACGCACACATCTTGGTGTATTAATTAATGTAGATAATAACAATGTGTATATACCATTAAGAAATAATTTGGGAGACGATGTTAGAAAGTATGGGAAAATTGGTTTTTCTGTTCCTTCTAAGAAACGTCCGAGGGCAGGATTAGATTATCGCTATGCATTGATTATAAATGATGAAAAATATATAG
>JAZOMR010000034.1:0-2981 GCA_045654105.1 Faecalimonas sp.
AAGATACAGCAATTTATTACAGCGAAGACAATAATCGTTTGAATATATGGATCAATTATGCGGGGCAAACCTACAGCTTTACAGATTACGATGCTCTTTACCATAACGATGAGAGAATGGAAAACAAATCGAATGCTTCTGAGAGCGAATTGATTCAGGCACTTGAAAAAATGGGTGTTACAATTCCAAAAGGAGCAATCTTCGAGGAGAAAAAAGAAGAATATTACTTTACAGCAGACAAGATTGTAAAAGACGGGAAAATGTATGATGGTTCTATTCAGTGCGAGTACACAACAGATGGTATGATATCCCATTTGACAAATAATATTATTGAGTATGAAGAATATAAGTCATTTCCAATCATCTCTGAAAGAGAAGCCTTTAATATATTACAAAAAGGGTATTTTCTAGGTGTTAGTGACACGAATTACGAAGTGCTGGAAGTGACGTTAGATTACGAATTAGATACAAAGGGATTTTATCAACCGGTATATGTATTTAGTGTATTGTGGGATGAAATAGAATCTACTATAAACATTCCTGCAATTCGAAAGTAGAAAGTGTTTTTACGGAGGTGGATATAGATGAAGGCAAAGAATTATGCTGTTGTTTCAGTATTGCTATCAACATTACTCATGTGTTTTGTTGATGGTATCATATCGCCACCATATTTGTATAAATCCATAATTAAGATTGTGTTGTTTTTGCTGATACCGTTGGGTTACTTTCTTTTATACAAGGACAAAGCTGCCTATTTGAAGAAATTATTTATTCCAAAGAAAAAAGACTTTCTGTTGGCAATCTTATTAGGTATTGGCGTTTTTGTGGTTATTATGATTGCCTATTTCTTACTGGGTGATTATATCGACTTAAGCGGAATTAAAGAGTCTCTAACAACAGGAATCGGTGTTACAGCAGACAATTTTGTGTATGTGGCGATTTATATTTCTTTCGTAAATTCTCTGTTGGAGGAGTTTTTCTTCCGGGGATATGCATTTTTGATGTTGAAAGAAGAGAAAGGAAGAAAATTTGCCTACATATTTAGTTCTGCCATGTTTGCCCTTTATCATGTAGGTATGACAAGTGGATGGTTTAATATACTGATATACATATTGTCAATGGCAGGATTGTTTGTTGGAGGATGTATTTTTAATTATCTGAATGAAAAATGTGAGAACATTTATCCGTCATGGTTAGTGCATATGTGTGCAAACTTTGGAATAAATACGATTGGTTTCATACTATTTGGAATCTTATAAGAAATGAGGAATCGTTATGGCACGAAGATATCGTTATGAATATTTAATGAGAAAAAGAGCAAAAGAGCGAGCTAGAATAGAAAGAGAAGAGAGACTGCAAAACCTCAGCGGTAGCGAAAAGAAAATGCGTGAACTAATTGGGTGGGGGCTTTACATAGCAGTATTGGTATGTGCGGTACATTTTGTTACTACTTATGTAGGACAGAGAACAGTGGTGGCAGGCGATTCTATGCTAAACACATTGCATGATAAGGACAATCTGATAATTGACAAGGTTTCTTATCGTTTCAGGGACCCGGAGAGATACGAGATTATTGTTTTCCCTTATCGCTATGCGGAGGAAACCTATTATATTAAGCGCATTATAGGGCTTCCCGGAGAAACGGTGCAGATTAAGGATGGATATGTGTATATCAATGAACAGAAGTTAGAAGAATCTTTCGGGCGAGAAGTGATTCGTGCAGACAGATATGGTCAGGCTGCAGATCCGATAAAACTTTGCGAAGATGAATACTTTGTTTTGGGAGATAACCGGAATGAAAGTGCCGACAGTCGAGAAACAAGTGTTGGTATTCTAAAACGCGAGGACCTTATCGGAAGAGCATGGGTCAGAATCTGGCCACTAAATAGTCTTGGTATTTTAAATCGGGAGTAAAAAAATATTTTAGAGGAGGCAAACAATGAAAAGTAGTAAAAAAGTGATAGGAATTTTGGTGGTAGTGGGAATAGCAGCGGTTTTGGCAGGTGTCATCAGATACTTGATAAAAAGGGCTGAAGCGTAGAACAGGAAGATAATTATTGAAAGAAGATTTCACAGATGCATATGGGGGAAAATAGATTGGACAAAAAGAAGTGGAAACACAGAATCACTAGTGGCATAACGGGAGTTATTTTGTCTGCGATTATGTTTGCGGGTTTTGGTGCATTAGCTCTGTGGATGCATAAAACTCAAAACGGTGCAATCGTCATAGGAAGAATCGTAGTAATCTTTGCGGCACTTGCCTTTGTGCTTGCTTTATATCGAGCGCTTTTCTTTAAAGTGTTAATCGGCAAAGATGGTTTTTTCTATCAGAGCAATCCAATGAATGGACGGCTTTTTCATTATCATGAAATTAAGGAAGCGTGGCTTAGTACGGGACGAACATCAAATGCGAATGAAATGAATTATTGTAACTTTGAGACGACTTCTGGGAAAGTTACTCGGTTTTTCTATACCGGTGCAGATCTAGACGCAGTAGAGTATTTATTGAAACGTATTGAAAAAGCACAAGTAATCCCAGCAGAACAATATGTAGAACAAAAGGAATATCGTATTAGTGGCAAGGTGCAGGGGATACAAAAGATTGCAGTAATGCTCTTTCTTATGGGAATTCTTTGCCTATTAGTAAATCCGTTACTACGGGAAGGGCTATCAGTCGTATCTGTTTACTTCCCAATCATACTTGCTTTGTTTTCGCTTATATATCTGATTAGTCACTATTGTTTTTACAAAATTCACATTGACGAGAAGGGTTTTTTCTGTCAAACAAATCCGTTTAATGGAAAAACCTATAAATATGATGAAATTGTGGAGTGTGAGATAGTAGAAATAAGAAGACGAACGGGCTCTATTCATAGAGTGGGGAGCCGAAGAACATATTATTTGCATTATTTCATGTTTACAGATGGTACAGGAAAAGAGCGGAAAATTGCGTTTGACAAGTCTCTTTTTGAACATGAAAT
>JAZOMR010000035.1:0-2264 GCA_045654105.1 Faecalimonas sp.
TGCTTTTCAATTAAATGCTTTATTCGATTGGTAATAACGGTAGTTTTCCCGGAACCGGGACCGGCTAGGACCATACATGGCCCATTTTTGTGGGCAATTGCTTCGATTTGAGCTTGATTTAGACTCATTAAATCCCCCCAAAAGTACATCAGGCGGGAATTTCTCCCCGCCTACGTTATCTTAACACTTTATTTCGATAGTAATTCAATTCCCTTGCGCAATCTTGCAAGTGATTCTTCTTTTCCTAAGATTTCCATAATCTCAGTTGCTCCACCCGGTGTGTTTTGCTTACCGGATACAGCCGTTCTAACCGGCCACATTGCATATCCGTTTTTGCAGCCTTTTGCTTCCACATAACCTTTCAGCACTTCATACAACGCATCATTTGTATAATCATCATGTGCTTCGAAAAGTGGAAGGATTTCCTTTAACACTTCCAAGGAAGTCTCTTCGTTTGTCTTCATCTTCTTGTGTGTGTACATTGCTGTATCATACTCTGGAAGTTCTTCGAAGAAGTCAATCTGGTCTTTGATATCTGGGAACACTTCAATTCTTGTCTTTACAAGTGAAGCAATCTTCTTCAGGTCATAGTCCTTTGTAATCACTTCTTTGATGTATGGCACTGCCAGTTCATAGAACTTATCAAAGTCCATAGCCTTTAAGTATTCGCCATTCATCCATTTCAATTTCACGGTATCAAATACTGCCGGCGATTTACTCATATGACGGTAATCAAATGCCTTCACTAACTCTTCTAATGAGAAGATTTCTGTATTATCAGTCGGGCTCCATCCAAGAAGCGCAACGTAATTCACAACTGCTTCTGTAATATAACCTTGTTCAATCAAATCTTCATAAGAAGAATGTCCGGAACGTTTGCTGAGTTTCTTATGTGTTTCGTCTGTAATTAATGGACAGTGTACATAGGTTGGAACTTCCCAACCAAACGCTTCGTATAATCTGTTGTATTTCGGAGCGGATGACAAATACTCATTACCACGAACCACGTGTGTAATGCCTTGTAAATGGTCATCTACTACGTTTGCAAAGTTGTAGGTTGGATATCCGTCTGATTTAATCAAAATCATATCATCCAACTCTTCATTTGGAACTGTAATATCTCCATAAATATCATCATGGAAGGTAGTTGTTCCTTCTGTTGGCATATTAATACGGATTACGTATGGTTTTCCTGCTGCAAGGTTTGCTTCGATTTCTTCTTTGCTTAAATATAAACAATGTTTATCATAAACAACGATTTCCTCTCCGCCTTCCTTAACCTCGCTCTTAAGAGAAGCCAATCTCTCCTTATCACAGAAACAGTAATACGCATGACCTGCTTCGATCAATTTCTTTGCATACTCCAAGTAAAGACCAGTTGCTTGTCTCTCACTTTGCACATATGGGCCGTATCCGCCGTCCTTGTCCGGACCTTCATCATGAACGAGTCCAGTCTTTGCTAATGTACGATAAATGATATCAACTGCACCCTCTACATAACGTTCTTGGTCGGTATCTTCAATACGAAGCAAGAAATCTCCATCTTCGTGTTTTGCAATCAAATATGCATACAATGCTGTTCTAAGATTTCCAACATGCATTCTGCCGGTTGGGCTCGGTGCAAATCTTGTTCTAACTTTACTCATTATTTTTCTCCTAAAATCTTGTCAATACTTACTAACTTCACACTAAGTACAAAGATATTCGCTGCCATTGAAAGTTCCTCCGGTGTTGGGAAGGATGGCGCAATACGAATGTTGCTGTCTTTTGGATCCTTTCCATATGGGAAGGTAGCCCCTGCAGGTGTCATGATTACCCCCGCTTCTTTCGCTTTTGCTACAATGGCCTTTGCGCAGCCTTCCAAAGAATCAAAGGAAATAAAATATCCTCCGCGTGGCTCTGTCCAGCTACCAATCTCAAGTCCGCTTAACTCTTTGTTCAGCACATCAATTACTGCCTCGAATTTTGGTCTTAAAATATCTGCATGCTTTCTCATGTGCTCCACAACTCCGTGGATGTTTTTGAAATAACGCGCATGACGTAATTGATTCACCTTATCATGACCGATAGTTTGAATGGTCATTTGTTTACGAATATCTGCCAAGTTCGCTGTAGATGCTGCAATTGCTGCAATACCTGAACCTGGGAAACTGATTTTTGATGTAGAACAGAATTTGTAAACCATGTCCGGATTACCTTCCTGCTTACAAGCCATCAAAATCTCGATTAAGTAATCTTGGTTATCATCATGTAAATGATGAATG
>JAZOMR010000036.1:0-3202 GCA_045654105.1 Faecalimonas sp.
GATGAAGAATGGAAGCAGTATATTACACAGCTTTTCGATGCAGAACTAGAAACAATTCTTTATCAAGTGAATTCCAATCCTTTGTTAAAAGATGTTAAAGTTCCAAAGAAACTTAAAGAAAATCTCTGGAAACAAATTAACGATTATGAAAATAGCAAAAAATCCAGCGGATGTTCGTAAAGAGCATCCGTTTTTCAATGGAAACTTATAAATCTATCGAATTCGATAGGTTTAAAACAGAGACAGGGGCTCATGGGAGAATAGCGAATAAAAAGGTTGACAACAAATGATATTTGAGTAAGATAATAAATGACATTATTGAGAAATGAGTATATTTTTTAATGTGTCAGCATATTTTAAGATTGTAATTGCGTTTTTTCACTTTTTCGTGTAAAATGTAATTAGAAAAAAAGCTGTGAATCAGCGGTGGGTTGACACCTAAAATCTGATATGTTTTCCGAACGTAGGTGTCGGAGGTTGGCAGGCAACGGAAAAACCTGTTATTTTCCAGACATAGGTGCTGGAGGTTGGCAGACAACGGAAAAATCAACCACTAAAAGGGAGTGTTTAATGCTGAGGCATTAACATTCCCTTTTTAAAACCATACGGATAGAGGAATGACTATGGACAAAAGACATGCAATTCAGATAATGACAAAGGCAGCACAATTGTATAAAGAACATCTCGAAGATCAAAAAGTTTTGTTTTTGTATGGGGTGCCATCAGAGATTAGCAAGCAATTATCGTCAGAAACTAAACTGTTATCGGCAATGCAAAAATATGAGGTGGTGTTTCATAGAGGGAATTTTTTGCATTTGACTGGCGTGAAACTAAATAAAAACGAGGTCTCATCAGCGATTCATTTTTATGAGAAATGCTTGGATAAGAGATTGACTGAAAATGACTTTACTTTATCCAAGGATGGTTCCACAGGACAAAAACTTGATATTCTAGAAAGTATGATGGAAATTAAACGTTGTGCCACGATGATAGGCGAGTTTACCGATAGAGGACCAATGCTCTTTACTGAGAAGGTTGCGGGAAATGTCAGAGGATGTATTGGTTTTGTGAAAGACAGAAACACAAAACTGAATGTACCGAACACTTTGTTAAAGAAGGATATTCGAGATGTAACTAAGAAACCAATGCAGAAGATATATGCAATACTTTCTAAGAGTTATTCACAAGACAAATATACATGCATTGAGAAGTTGGACAAGGACATTGACTTGAGTTCATATCGTTTTTCGGAAGAAATAGAAAATATAATAGACAGAGATAGCATCTATAAACATCAATAGTGAGGTGATTTCGATGACGAAGGAACAATTAGCCACAATGGCAAAAGAGGCTATGGAGAGGGCTTATAGTCCGTATTCAGGGTATAAAGTTGGCGCCGCATTACTCTGCAAAGATGGTAGTGTTTACACCGGATGCAATGTGGAAAACGCGAGCTTTTCTGCGACAAATTGTGCAGAACGTACTGCATTTTTTAAAGCAGTAAGTGAAGGCAAAAAAGAATTTGCAGCAATTGCAATTTGTGGTGGAAAAGATGGAGAGATTGAAGGCTTATTTCCACCATGTGGTGTGTGCAGGCAGGTGATGCGCGAATTCTGTGCGGATGATTTCGAAATTCATTTGTTGAAATCAGATGGGATAGAAACTTATACGTTGGAACAACTGTTGCCGGTGAGTTTTAGACCGGAAAATATACAAAAGCAAGACTTCCTGTAGTTCTTGTATATCATGAGATGTTTGAGACAAAGGAAGAAGCCATGCGCCGAGAGTATGCGATTAAACGCATGACACGAAAAGAAAAAGAAGAGATAATAAAAAATAAAGGCCATGTGGATGGAGAATGATACATTCTCTACCCTCAAGGTCTTTTTTAGTGGCATGCAATTAGTAGATGTGACAAGCAAGTTAGCATACACTAAATTATAGTAAGAAGTAAAAAGGTGATAGTATGAGACTTTGCGAACTTCGTGAAAAAGAAGTGATAAATTTATGTACTTGCAAGCGGCTGGGGTGTGTGGAAGATTTAGTGTTTGACTTGTGTGATGGCTGCATACAGGCACTTGTTGTGCCGGAGCATACCAAGTTCTGTGGTATCTTCGGAAGTGATTGTGAGTTTGTGATTCCCTTTGATTGCATCAAGAAGATTGGGGAAGACTTCATTATGGTAGAAATTAGCGAGGAAAAATGCCTGAAAGGTTGCAAATAGTTAAACATTTCTGTTAGAATACAAAGGTAGATTTATATTTACCAGGAGGATGACAAAATGAAATGCCCATATTGTAGTGCAACAGATACAAGAGTTATAGATTCAAGACCGGCAGAGGATGGAAGTTCTATCCGTAGAAGACGTTGCTGTGATGAATGTGGCAAACGTTTTACCACGTATGAGAAGGTAGAAACAATTCCACTGATTGTAATTAAAAAGGACAATAACCGTGAGCAATATGACCGTGCTAAAATTGAGAGTGGTATTTTGAGTGCGTGCTATAAAAGACCGATTTCCGCGGCAGATATTCAAAAAACAATCGAAAAGATTGAGACGGAAATTTTTAGCCGTGAAGAAAAAGAGATTCCAACCAGCGTAATTGGTGAAATTGTTATGGAAAAATTGAAAGAGTTGGATGAAGTGGCATATGTAAGATTTGCATCGATTTACCGTGAGTTTAAGGATGTAAATACATTTATGTCAGAGATTAAAAAGATATTGGAAAAATAGGAGAAAAGTTTAGATGAAATTAATTTCGTGGAATGTAAATGGCATTCGTGCCTGTGTGCAGAAAGGCTTTCTAGATTTTTTTAAGGAAGTGGATGCTGATATTTTCTGTATTCAGGAAAGCAAAATGCAGGAAGGCCAACTGGAATTGGAATTAGAGGGATACCATCAGTATTGGAACTATGCAGAGAAAAAAGGATATTCGGGAACAGCTATTTTTACAAAGCAGGAGCCGATTTCTGTACAGTATGGCATTGGGATAGAGGAGCATGACCATGAGGGGCGTGTGATTACGTTGGAATTTGAAGATTTCTACATGGTGACTGTATACACACCAAATTCGCAGGACGAGCTTAAGAGACTGGATTATCGTATGCAATGGGAAACAGATTTTCTTTCGTATTTAAAGAAACTGGAAGAAAAGAAGGGCGTCATTTTCTGTGGCGATTTAAATGTGGCGCATCAGGAAAT
>JAZOMR010000037.1:0-18564 GCA_045654105.1 Faecalimonas sp.
TTTTGATGTGCATGCACCGACATTCCGCCATGAGATGTATGCGGAATATAAAGGAACAAGAAAACCGATGGCGGATGAACTTCGTCAACAGGTGCCGATAATCAAGGAAGTCCTTCGTGCAATGGGTGTGAAGATTATTGAGCAGGCAGGATTAGAAGCAGATGACCTTCTTGGCACCATTTCTAAACGTTGTGAGAATATGGGCATGAATGTCTCTGTGATTTCCGGAGACCGAGATTTGCTGCAGTTAGCAACTGAGAAGGTAAAAATTCGTATTCCGAAAACAAAACAAGGAAGAACAGAGGTTGAGGATTACTATGCAGAGGACGTAAAGACTCGCTATGAGGTAACTCCGAAAGAATTTATTGATTTGAAAGCGCTTATGGGAGATACATCCGATAATATTCCGGGTGTGCCAAGTATTGGTGAAAAAACTGCTACAAAGATTATCGTAGAATACGGTTCTATTGAAAACGCATATGAACACGTAAGTGAACTCAAACCGCCGCGTGCCGCAAATGCATTACAGGAACATTATGATTTGGCGCAGATGAGCAAGGTGCTTGCTACGATTAATGTTGATGCAGATTTTGATTATAATTTGGAAGAAGCAAGATTGGGAGATTTATATACAGAAGAAGCGTATGTATATTTCCAAAGATTACAATTTAAAAATCTTTTGACAAGATTTGAGGTTTCAGCACCGACAAATAAGGTTGAAGACGCATTTAAAAAGATTATAGACAAGAAAGAGGCTGATGATATATTTGCAAAGGCAAAACAGCAAAAAGTAGTCGGGATTTCTTTTTATAAAGATACATCAAACGTGTTGCCACTGTTTGTGATGGATGCTGGACTTACAGGTATCGGTATTTCGTTTGGGAAAGAGGATATTTATGTTATTACCACAGAGGGAGATATTACCATTTCCTATTTGTTTGATGCAGTTGTCAGCGTGTCGAAATGTGTCGAAAAGTTTTGCTTGTTTCATACAAAAGAGGCGTTGGAACACATAGAAGGTGTGCGTAGAGAGGTGTGCTTTGATGCCATTATTGCGGCATATCTTTTGAATCCGCTTAAGAACGATTATGATTTCACAGATGTTGCAAGAGAGCAGCTGGATATTTTAATTGACGATAAGGCAGATGAGCTTCAGAAATGTTTTTATGAATGCTATGTGGCATATGCAAGTTTTGAGCCTTTGATGAACAAGCTTTCTGACGCTCAGATGGATAAACTGTTTTTTGATATTGAGATGCCACTTCTTTTTACGCTTTATGAAATGGAAAAGAATGGTGTAAAAGTTGAAGCACCGGCGCTTAAAGTTTATGGAGAACAATTGGCGGTTAAAATCGTAGAATTAGAAAAGAAAATTTACGAAGCTGCCGGAGAAGAATTTAATATTAATTCGCCGAAACAATTGGGAGTAATTTTATTTGAGAAACTAGGATTACCAAGTGGAAAGAAAACAAAGACCGGTTATTCTACGTCTGCAGATGTTTTAGATAAATTAGCAGTGGATTATCCAATTGTTTCTGATATCTTGGAATATCGTCAGCTTACAAAGTTAAAATCCACATATGCAGACGGCTTGGCTAACTATATTCAGGAAGATGGACGCATTCACGGCAAATTTAATCAGACTATTACGGCAACCGGAAGAATCAGCAGTACTGAGCCAAACCTACAAAATATTCCGATTCGTATGGAATTGGGAAGACTGATTCGAAAGGTGTTTGTTCCAGAGGAAGGATATGTGTTTGTTGACGCGGATTATTCTCAGATAGAGCTCCGTATCCTTGCACATTGCTCCGGCGATGAACAGCTAATTGCAGCATATAGAGAAGCAAAAGATATTCATCGGATGACAGCTTCGCAGGTATTCCATATTCCTTTCGATGAAGTAACAGAGCTTCAAAGACGAAATGCAAAGGCCGTTAACTTTGGTATTGTATATGGAATTAGTTCCTTTGGCCTTAGTCAGGACCTTAGTATTACGAAAAAGGAAGCGGCCCAATATATTGAAAACTATTTTAATACCTATCCGGGAATTAAGAAGTTTTTGGATGATGCAGTACAATCAGGAAAAGATAAGGGCTATGTAACTACTTTATTTGGAAGAAGAAGACCAATTCCGGAATTGTCATCAAGTAACTTCATGCAACGTTCATTTGGTGAGCGAGTTGCTATGAATTCGCCGATTCAGGGAACTGCCGCAGATATCATGAAGATTGCCATGATTGGTGTTCAAAATAGATTAAAAGAAGAGAACTTAAAATCAAGACTTGTATTGCAAGTACACGATGAATTGTTAATTGAGGCTCATGAGTCGGAAGTCGATAAAGTGAAGGAAATTCTTCAGTACGAGATGGAACATGCTGCACAAATTTCGGTTCCGCTTGATGTTGATATGCATACTGGAAAGAATTGGTACGAGGCGAAATAATGAAAATAATTGGAATCACAGGGGGAGTCGGTTCTGGAAAGAGCCGGGTTCTCTCTTATATGGAAACAAAATATAAAGCCGTCATTTGTCAGGCGGATCATGTGGCTTGGAAGTTACAAGAACCAGGTCAAAAATGTTATGCACAAATTGTCGCGTATTTCGGTGAAAACATTTTGGATGAAGACGGCACAATTAATAGGGGAAAATTGGGGCAAATTGTATTTGCAAACAATGAAAAATTGTGTAAATTAAATCAGGTCATGCATCCGGCTGTGAAAGAGTATATTGTTGAATGGATACAGAGAGAGCGCAACAACGAAACTACATATTTCATTATTGAAGCAGCTTTGCTTTTGGAAGATGATTACAGTCAGATTTGCGACGAAATGTGGTATATTTACTGTGATGAGAGCATGCGCAGAGAAAGATTACGTATAAGCCGAGGATATTCGGAGAAAAAAATAGATGCAATCATGAATTCTCAGCTCTCTGAACAAATTTTCCGTAAAGAATGTCAAATTGTGATTGACAACAGTGGAGATTTTAAGGATACTTGTTATCAGATTGAGAAAGCAATGAAACGTTAGGAGAAACTAGATGAGATTATGTAGCATTGCAAGTGGAAGCAGTGGAAACTGTATTTATGTAGGAAGTGACAACACGCATATACTGATAGATACAGGCATTAGCAAAAAAAGAATAGAGGACGGGCTTGCTGAAATAGGGCTAACAGGTGAAGATATCAATGGAATCTTTATTACCCATGAACACATTGATCATATACAGGGATTAGGTGTATTTTCTAGAAAATATGAAGTTCCGGTTTATGCATCGAAGGGGACGATTAACGGAATACAGGTTTGCAGGACAATCGGGAAGATTCCGGAAGGACTTTTGCATGAGATAAATGTGGATTCGGTTTTTAGAATTGGCGACTTAGACGTGAAACCGTTTTCTATTTCACATGATGCTAACGAACCGACTGGATTTCGTATCGAAGGAGAAGATAAGGCGATTGCTGTTGCAACAGACCTTGGCACATATGATAATTATATTGTGGAAAATTTAAAAGGCTTAAATGCAGTACTGTTAGAAGCGAATCATGATACACATATGGTAGAGGTCGGTCCGTATCCATACCCATTGAAACAGCGAGTGTTAGGAAATAAGGGTCATTTATCAAATGAGTTGTCAGGAAGATTACTTTGTGATATTCTACATGATAACTTAAAGTGTGTTTTACTTGGCCATTTGAGCAAGGATAATAATTATGCGGAACTTGCTTATGAAACCGTAAAATTGGAAGTGACAATGAGCAATATACCATATAACGGAAATGATATTCCGCTTATGGTTGCTGATAGAGACAAAATGTCAAAAATCTTTAATATTTAATATAGGAGGCAACATATGAAAAAATGTATTATCACTGTTGTAGGAAAAGACACAGTAGGAATTATCGCAAAGGTTTGTACATATTTGGCAGAAAACCAAATTAATATTTTGGATATTTCTCAAACGATTGTACAAGGATATTTTAACATGATGATGATTACCGATATGACGGCAACAGAAAAAGAATTCGGCACCGTTTTTGAGGAGTTAGAAGCAATAGGTGAAGAGATTGGCGTTACAATCCGTTGCCAGAGAGCAGAAATTTTTGAAAAAATGCATAGACTTTAATAGTAGGAGACTGGAAAACCATGATTAATATTTATGAAGTCACAGAAACAAATCAGATGATTTCAGAGGAAAATCTGGATGTGCGAACCATTACTCTGGGCATTAGTCTCATGGATTGCATCGATTCTGATTTGAACAAATTAAATGAAAATATTTATAACAAAATTACAAGCATTGCAAAGGATTTGGTTTCCACCGGTCAGGCAATTGAACATGAATTTGGGATTCCGATTGTGAATAAGCGTATTTCTATTACGCCAATCTCATTAATTGGTGCGTCTGCTTGTAAAACCAGTGAAGATTATGTTACGATTGCAAAAACATTAGACCGCGCAGCACATACCGTTGGTGTAAACTTTATAGGTGGATATTCGGCACTTGTTTCAAAGGCTATGACAAAGTCCGAGGAATTGTTGATTCGTTCCATTCCACAGGCCCTTGCAGAAACAGAACGTGTTTGTAGTTCGGTTAACGTGGGATCGACAAAGACAGGTATCAATATGGATGCTGTAAGACTTTGTGGAGAAATTATTAAGGATACAGCAGAGGCAACGAAAGACAGAGATTCTCTTGGTTGTGCAAAATTAGTGATTTTCTGCAATGCTCCGGATGACAATCCATTTATGGCTGGTGCATTCTTGGGAGTGACAGAAGGAGATGCAGTCATTAATGTAGGTGTCAGTGGTCCTGGTGTTGTAAAACATGCCATTGAACAGGTGCGCGGACAAGGATTTGAAGAACTATGTGAAACAATCAAGAAAACCGCATTTAAGATTACACGTGTAGGGCAATTGGTAGCTGGAGAAGCTTCAAAACGCCTGAATATTCCATTTGGAATTATTGACTTATCCTTGGCCCCAACTCCAGCGATAGGAGATAGTATTGCTGAGATTTTGGAAGAAATTGGTCTGGAAAGAGTTGGTGCACCGGGAACAACTGCTGCACTTGCTATGTTAAACGACCAGGTGAAAAAAGGCGGCGTTATGGCATCTTCTTATGTCGGTGGCCTTAGCGGTGCATTTATTCCGGTTAGTGAAGACCAGGGTATGATTGATGCGGTAACGGTTGGAGCATTATCTCTTGAAAAACTGGAGGCAATGACTTGTGTATGTTCCGTTGGCCTTGACATGATTGCCATTCCTGGGAAGACGAAAGCAACAACCATTTCCGGCATCATAGCAGACGAGATGGCAATTGGTATGGTGAACCAAAAGACAACCGCTGTACGTTTAATTCCTGTCATTGGAAAAGATGTGGGAGAAATTGCTGAATTTGGTGGACTTCTTGGTTATGCACCAATTATTCCTGTGAATGAATTTGATTGCAGTGCATTTGTAAACCGCAAAGGAAGAATACCTGCACCAATTCATAGTTTTAAGAATTAAATAGTTTATTTGTTGAAATACCCACACTTTCAAAGCGTGGGTATTTTTGGCTATATGTCAATTTTATTGTTTAGATATTAAATTATAACAATTTGGTGTTCATATTCATTTATATAAGGTGTTTTGAATTTATTAGTTACAACAGATTCATAAAGGTTTGATGCGTATATGTCTTGATCTAATATTTGAACTGTTGTATCTGACAAATCTTTTGTTGCTGTTAATTTTGTTAATAGAGGAATAGCAGATGCGTTTTTAATTAATGTCAAAACATCAGAATCCCCTTTTCTAAATCCAAGTACTCTTGCGTATTGAATATCTGTATAATCGCTTTTTTTAATTCCAAGTAAAATATGCAACAGAGCACGACAGATTCTTGAATATGTCAACTCTTTGGTCTTTAGCAACTCACAAAATTGTTCATATGAAACAAAGCTGTTTAATTGGTTGCATATGCGGTTAGCCAGTTCTTCGGAAACATCGGCATACTGTGTTAAAGATGATTTTGTCTCATTCAGTAATCGATATTTTAATAACAATGAGAAATCATTTGTATATATTGGATATCTGGTTTGATAATGCGCTTCTAATAGTGTCATACAATTCGATGGAACTTGTCGGTTAAGGTTTGTAAAATCATCATTTAATATTGTTTGGCGCAAAGCAGTTGCAGAACTAAATTTTTCTTGTAAATCCACGTCATGATATTGAGAAGATATTCGTTGTATAGTATATGGTTTCATTTTGCTATTCAAACGATATAAAGCTTTTATATATTCAATTCCAAGTATGTTATTAGGGTGTTCTAGTATGTCAGAAAAACCTTGTGAAGGATAAACTTCTTCAATTGCTTTTTGTCTTGCGAGTGGAAATGAAAAACCATTTCGTAAATGTTTCTGTAGAGCATCTTTATATTCTGCAGGTTCATTACATAAAACTTCTGCTAACTCGTTTAAAACAGTTATGTCACCACATTCACTGCCAAAACAAATGACATCCACACAACCTAGACTATTCAAAATAGAAACAGCGCCATATGCAAATTGTTCAGCTGTACCTGTTGCATAGCAAACAGGAAGTTCAAGTACAAGTGAAGCACCAGCTTTTAATGCCATCTCTGTGCGTAGGTGTTTTGGCATAATAGCAGGTGTACCACGTTGCACAAAGTTTCCGCTCATAACAACAATTACTGCATCCGCACCGGTTATTTCTTTCGCTTTTTCAATATGATATTGATGACCATTGTGAAATGGATTGTATTCCGCAATTAAGCCGACAATTTTCATGAGTAACCTCCAAAGAATTTAATAAGATTATTATAATACATAATGATGGAATACGCAAAATGATTCATACAAGAAGTGAATTATGTTTTTACGGTGTGTAGTATGAATTTAAGGTTCTGCGCCGTAAGGATAAATATTTTATTTGGAAAATTACGGTTTAGTATGTGTATTAATTATTTTGCACCGTATTTTCATGAAAATAAGATTTAAAGTGATAAGCCTATACGGTGTCACACTCATAAAAAGCACATAAAACCCGTAAAATTTCTAATTTGTTCTTCCAAACACCAACAAATTCTAAAAAAACCCCAGTTATCCCCTTTATATTTGACAATCTACATAAAAAAGAGTTAAAATTAATAAGATATATGTTAGAAATAAAAACGGGGAGGAATATGAAAGTATGGAATTAGTACTGGAATTGCTTGAAAACAGGCAGTATAAAGAATTAAAAACAGAATTGGAAAATATGCACCCCGTTGATATAGCGGAGATATTGGAAGAACTTGATGAAAAGCAAGTTTTACTTATTTTTAGATTGTTATGCAAGGATGAGGCGGCTGAGACTTTTACTGAAATGAACAGCGATATGCAGGAGATGCTAATCAACGCCTTGACAGATTCTGAGATTAAAGAAGTCATGGATGAAATGTATCTGGATGATACCGTTGACGTATTAGAAGAGATGCCGGCGAATGTGGTAGATAGACTTCTCCTGGCAACAGATGAGGAAACGCGTAGGCAGATTAATACACTTCTTAATTATCCGGAAGATAGTGCCGGAAGCATTATGAATGTGGAATATATTGCATTTCAAAAAGACATGACGGTAGAAGATGCAATTTTAAAGATTCGGCAGGTTGGATTGAATCGTGAAACAATTTATACATGTTATGTAACGGAAAAGCGCAAACTAATTGGTGTAGTATCACTGAAAGAATTGTTAGTGAGTGGTGATAGCCGTCTGATTGAAGAAATCATGGAAACGAATCTACTCTATGTGCACACACATGACGACCAGGAAGAGGCTGCAGCCATGATTAACAAATATGGCCTTATTGCAATTCCTGTTGTTGATAAAGAAATGCGTATGGTCGGTATTGTAACCGTAGATGATGCTATCGACGTTATGGAAGAAGAGACAACAGAAGATATGAGCATGATGGCCGGTATCGTTGCACCAAGTGAGGACGATTATTTTGTTACAACCACTTGGGAACATGCAAAAAGCCGTTTTCCTTGGCTGTTGTTCTTGATGCTATCTGCAACATTAAGTGGATTGGTGTTAGGTCATTTCGAAGCGGCACTTATTACCATGCCGATATTAAATACCTTTGTGCCAATGCTTACCGGAACCGGTGGTAACTGTGGCTCACAGAGTTCTACATTGATTATTCGTGGTCTTGCCACAGATGAAATTGAGTTTCGAGATATCCTAAAGGTTATCTTTAAGGAACTGCGTGTTGCGGCATTAGTAGGTGCCATGCTTGCAATTGTAAACGGCATTCGTGTTGTAATGATGTATCACGACCCGATGCTGGCGTTCACACTGGGAATTACTCTATTGTGTACGGTTGTGCTGGCGAAAACAATCGGATGTACATTGCCTCTTTTTGCAAAGAAGTGCGGGCTTGACCCGGCACTTATGGCAGCACCGCTTATCACCACGTTGGTAGATACAGGAACGATTCTAATCTATTTTACAATTGCTACAAAAATCTTTGGAATATAAAGGATTGTTCTTAAAAAGAGACAATCTGTGCTCTTGTATACAAAATACGAATGAGTTATAATTAGACTATGTGAGAAAAAATGAAAGGAGTCATTAAGTCATGGGATTTATTGATGTAATTAAAGAAAAGGCGAAACAAAATGTGAAAACCATTGTTCTTCCGGAAACAGAAGACAAAAGAACATATGAAGCCGCTGAAGCAGTTTTACGTGATGGCACAGCAAAATTAATTCTTGTTGGAAGCAAAGAAGAAATTGAAAAGAACGGTGCCGGATTTGATATTTCAGGAGCAACTATCGTTGACCCTGCAACTTATGAAAAAACAGAAAGTTATATTGCAAAATTAGTAGAACTTCGTTCGAAGAAAGGTATGACAGAAGAACAGGCAAGAGAATTGTTGCTTACTAATTATTTATACTATGGTGTAATGATGGTAAAAATGGGTGATGCTGATGGTATGGTATCTGGTGCTTGTCACTCAACGGCAGACACATTAAGACCATGTTTGCAAATCTTAAAAACAAAACCAGGTACAAAATTAGTTTCTGCATTCTTTGTTATGGTTGTTCCTGATTGTGATATGGGCGCAAACGGAACATTTATTTTTGCAGATTCAGGTTTGGAACAAAATCCAGATTCAGAAAAGCTTGCCAACATTGCTATTTCTTCAGCAGAATCATTTAAGACCTTAGTTGGTGTGGAACCAAAGGTTGCTATGCTTTCACATTCTACAATGGGAAGTGCAAAACATGCAGATGTTGATAAAGTGGTTGAAGCAACACGTATTGCAAAGGAACTAGCTCCTGAGCTTATGTTAGATGGAGAAATGCAGTTAGATGCTGCTATCGTTCCTGAAATCGGTGAATCAAAGGCGCCGGGAAGCAAAGTTGCAGGACATGCTAACGTACTTGTATTCCCAGACTTAGATGCAGGAAACATTGGATACAAATTAGTACAAAGACTTGCAAAAGCAGAAGCATATGGTCCATTAACACAGGGTATTGCAAAACCCGTTAATGATTTATCTCGTGGATGTAGCGCGGCTGACATTGAAGGCGTTGTAGCAATCACAGCGGTACAGGCACAAGCAGAAGAAAATAACTAATACGGAGGAGTAGAGACAATGAATGTTTTAGTAATCAACTGTGGAAGTTCATCATTGAAATTCCAATTAATTAACTCAGATACAGAGGCTGTTTTAGCAAAAGGACTTTGCGAAAGAATCGGAATTGATGGAAGATTGACATATCAACCAGCAGGTGGAGATAAGAAAACAGAAGATAAGGCAATGCCAACACATACAGAAGCGATTCAATTTGTAATTGACGCTTTAACAGATGCAGAACGAGGCGTTGTTGGAAGTTTGGAAGAAATCGGTGCTGTAGGACATCGATTGGTGCACGGCGGCGAAAAATTCGCATGTTCGGTAGTGATTACAGATGAAGTATTAGCAGCAATGGAAGAGTGTAATGATTTGGCACCACTTCACAATCCAGCAAACTTAATTGGTGTTGACGCTTGTAAGAAGTTAATGCCAAACACACCAATGGTAGGTGTATTTGATACAGCATTCCATCAAACAATGCCAGAAAAAGCATATATGTATGGATTGCCATCTGAATATTATGACAAATACAAAGTAAGACGTTATGGTTTCCATGGAACAAGTCATAGCTTTGTTTCAAAAAGAACAGCAGAGATTTTGGGAGCATCCTATGACAATCTGAAAACGATTGTTTGTCACTTGGGAAATGGAGCAAGTATTTGTGCTGTTGAAAATGGTAAATCAGTTGATACTTCAATGGGACTCACTCCACTTGAAGGTCTTGTAATGGGAACACGTTCAGGTGACATTGACCCAGCTATCTTAGAATTCCTTGCTAAGAAAGAAGATATGGATATCACCGCACTTATGAACATGTTAAATAAAAAATCTGGTGTACAAGGAATGTCTGGTCTGACAAGCGACTTCCGTGATTTGTGGGCAGGTGCTGAAGCAGGCAATAAACATGCACAGACAGCATTAGACGTATTCTGTTATCGCGTAGCAAAATATGTTGGAAGCTATGTAGCAGCTATGAATGGTGTAGATGCAATTGCATTTACAGCTGGTATCGGTGAAAATGATGGCGGTGTAAGAGAACGTGTATGTAAATATCTTGGATACTTAGGAATTGAAATTGATGCGGATGCAAATAAAGCACGTGGTGAAGAAGTGATGATTTCTACACCGGATTCTAAAGTAAAGGTGCTTGTTGTTCCAACAAACGAAGAACTTGCAATTGCGCGTGAAACAGTGGCATTAGTTTAATACAATTTTTGTAAATATTTGTTGACAAACAAAATTTACATGATATAATAATTTAGGTGTGATAAGGAGAACTGTATGTTTATTAACCTATCAGACGTATTATCTGAACATCATAAGCCTATTGATAAGGTCGTTCCGGTAGAAATGACGGACATTGACACCGCATTGGGATTAATGCCTGTTATTGAGAAGGAAGATGCTCATATTGTTGTAAAACATGTGAAGCAAAAAGAACTTACGATAGATGGTACTTGCAGATTAGTGCTTGAGATTCCATGTGATCGTTGTTTAGAACCAGTTGCAACTGAGTTTGATTTGAAATTTTCAAAAAACATTGACTTAGGGGCAGATGATAATCAGATAGATGAGTTGGATGAAAAAAATTATATTGACGGATATAATCTTGACGTAGACAAGTTGCTCTATAATGAGATATTGATAGGATGGCCGATGAAAATTCTATGTAGTGAAACTTGCAAAGGAATTTGCAATACATGTGGTCAAAACCTAAATAAGGGAACTTGTAACTGCGAAGATACAAGTCTTGACCCTAGAATGTCAGTTATCCGCGATGTGTTTAAGAATTTTAAGGAGGTGTAACCTATGTCAATTTGTCCAAAGAATAAATCTTCTAAAGCTAGAAGAGATAAAAGAAGAGCAAACTGGAAAATGAGTGCTCCAAACTTAGTAAAATGTAGCAAATGTGGTGAATTAATGATGCCACACAGAGTTTGCAAGGCTTGCGGATCTTACAACAAAAAAGAAATCGTAGCTGTAGATTAATTAAGAATTAGTTGAAAAGACGTAAAAGTGAAAGCTTTTACGTCTTTTTTTTGTCAAATTGTATTGATTTTTATGGCAATGTTTAGTAAAATTACGTTAATGTCAGGAGGAATAGATATGTCAGAAATTACGAGAGTAGCAGTCGATGCTATGGGAGGAGACAATGCTCCGGGCGAAATTGTGAAAGGTGCAGTAGATGCCGTTAATTCACGTGGCGACATTAAAGTACTTTTAGTAGGCCAGGAAGAAGTTGTAAAAAAAGAACTTGCTCAGTATACATATAGTAAAGAGCAAATTGAGGTGATTCATGCATCTGAAGTAATTGAAACAGCAGAACCACCGGTTATGGCGATTCGGAGAAAAAAAGATTCGTCCATTGTTGTTGCAATGAACCTGGTAAAACGAGGAGAGGCAGATGCTTTTGTTTCGGCAGGAAGCTCTGGCGCGATTCTCGTTGGAGGTCAATTGATTGTTGGTCGTATTAAAGGGATTGAAAGACCACCATTAGCTCCACTTATTCCTACAGAAAATGGAGTATCTTTACTCATTGATTGTGGTGCAAATGTGGATGCAAGATCTTCTCATCTGGTACAATTTGCTAAATTAGGTTCTATTTACATGGAAAATGTAGTAGGAATTAAAAATCCAAAAGTGGCAATTGTAAATATTGGTGCAGAAGAAGAAAAAGGAAATGCACTTGTAAAAGAAACATTTCCGTTGTTAAAGGAATGTGAAGATATCAATTTCATTGGCAGCATTGAAGCGCGTGATATCCCACAAGGGTTGGCAGATGTTATTGTTTGTGAAGCATTTGTCGGCAATGTCATTTTAAAACTTTATGAAGGGCTCGCAGGTGTTCTGATTAAAAAAATCAAGGGCGGATTAATGTCAACATTAAAAAGTAAAATTGGTGCTGCTTTAGCTCTACCAGCACTTAAGAACACGTTAAAGAGTTTCGACACAAGTGAGCATGGCGGGGCACCGTTATTGGGACTGAATGGCCTTGTTGTGAAGACACACGGTAGCTCAAAGGCAATTGAGGTGTCTAATTCTATTATTCAATGTGTTACGTTCAAGGAACAAAAAATAAACGATAAAATTCGTGAACGTATCCAAGTAAATGAGTAAAATCCAAAAAAGGGAGAAGAAAAAATGGAATTTGAAAGATTAAAAGAGATTATTGTTGACGTATTAAATGTAGGAGAAGAAGATGTAAAAATGGAAAGCACTTTCGTTGATGATTTAGGTGCTGATTCATTGGATATTTTCCAAATCATTATGGGAATTGAAGAAGCATTTGATATTGAAATCGAAAATGAAGACGCTGAAAAGATTGTTACAGTTGGAGATGCGGTTGAACAAATCAAAAATGCAGTAAATTAATTATATTTTGAAAAAGCCCAAAAGGGCTTTTTCGCTTGTAAAGAGTTTAAGCGAGGATTATATGCAAGAAAGATTAAAAGAATTACAAAACAAAATTGGTTATCGTTTTCGTGACGAGGAACTACTCATTTCTGCTTTGATGCACAGCTCTTATACAAATGAAAAACATATACCGAAGCATAAATGCAATGAGCGCTTGGAATTTTTGGGCGATGCTGTTCTGGAATTAATTTCTAGCGAGTTTTTATTTTTCGCTAACAGAAAGACTCCGGAAGGCGAATTAACAAGAATGCGCGCAAGTATGGTCTGTGAGCCGTCATTGGCGTTTTGTGCAAGAGAAATCGGGTTGGGTGAGTATTTATTGCTTGGAAAAGGTGAAGAAACCACAGGAGGCAGAAAAAGAGACTCTGTCACATCAGATGCTTTAGAAGCATTGATTGGTGCGATATATTTAGACGGTGGTTTTGCTAATGCAAAAGAGTTTATCAAAAATTTTGTGTTAAATGATTTGGAGAATAAGAAGCTCTTTTATGATAGCAAGACTATCCTTCAGGAGATGGTACAGGGAGTACATGGCAAGCAAGTTTTGTACAAGCTTGTAAAAGAAGAAGGACCGGACCATAACAAATCGTTTACCGTAGAAGTATATATCGGCGATTTGTCATATGGTGAAGGAACAGGAAGAACAAAGAAAGCGGCGGAACAAGAGGCTGCTTATCATGCAATTTTAAAATTACGCAAGGGAAACAAAGAGTAGGTGTAAGATGTATTTAAAAAGTATTGAAGTACAAGGGTTCAAATCATTTGCAAATAAAATCGTGTTTGATTTTCATAACGGGATTACAGGCATTGTTGGACCAAACGGTAGTGGTAAAAGTAATGTAGCAGATGCAGTACGTTGGGTGCTTGGTGAACAGCGTGTAAAACAGCTTCGTGGAGGTAACATGCAGGATGTTATCTTCTCGGGTACGGAAATGAGAAAACCGCTGAGTTATGCAACTGTGTCTATTACCATGGATAATGCAGACCATCATTTACCAATTGATTACAATGAAGTGACAATTACCAGAAAGCTGTATCGTTCTGGGGAAAGTGAATATCTTATCAACGGAAGCGTTTGCCGTCTAAAAGACATTAATGAGATGCTATACGATACTGGTATCGGTAAAGAAGGCTATTCTATCATTGGACAAGGTCAGATTGATAAAATTCTAAGTGGTAAACCAGAAGAAAGACGTGAGCTTTTTGACGAGGCGGCTGGTATCGTTAAATTTAAAAGACGTAAAAATATGTCTGTGAAAAAACTGGAAGAAGAACGTCAAAATCTTGTTCGTGTGACAGACATTTTATCAGAACTTGAAAAGCAGATTGGACCATTGCAGAAACAGTCGGAAACTGCCAGAGAATATTTAAAGAAAAAAGAAGCATTAAAGAGATATGATATCAACATGTTCCTGCTTGAAACATCACGTTTGAAAGCAGAAATTGCATCTCTTGATGAGAAAATCAAGATTACGCAGGATGAACTGGATGCAGCTACTGCACAATATGAAAATACAAAGGTAGAATATGAAGCAATTGAAGTCCAAACGGATGAAATTGATGCATCTTTAGAGACTGCAAAACGTCAATTGAATGAGACTACATTGCTAAAACAGCAACTAGAGGGTCAAATTGAACTATTAAAAGAACAGATTAACACAGCAAGAATGAATGATGAGCACTTGGCTCAACGTTCCGTTGCAATTGTTGCAGAATTAGAAGAACGTGAGAAACAGTTAGAAAGTCTATCAAACGAGAAATCAGAATTAGAAGCACAGATTGCAGAGAAGAATGCCGAGCAAATGAAGGCTCAGGAAGAACTCATGCGTACACAGACACGTATTGCAGAACTGGCTGGTGCTGTAGAAGATGGAAAGAACAATTTAATTGAACTTTTAAATAACCGTTCTTTGACAAAAGCGAATATTCAGAAATTCGATACCATGTTGGAACAAATCCAGGTTCGTAAGGCAGAATTGAATCAGAGACTGATTGCTGCTGAGAGCGAGGCTGTGGAACAGGATGAGTTTATCAAAAAATATGAGGATGAACTGAAGGAAATATCATCAACTATTATCGGGTATGTGGATGAAAATAAAAAATATGAAGCTGAGATTGAACGGTTACAAGCAGAAATTAGTAAAAAAACCGAAGAATATCGTATTTCGGAAGTCTCATATCACAGAGAAGAATCCCGTCTGGAATCCTTAAAGAATCTTACAGAGCGTTACGATGGATATGGAAACAGTATCCGTAAAGTTATGGAAAGACGAGAACAGGAAAAGGGTATCCTTGGTGTTGTTGCTGATATTATCAAGGTTGACAAAGCCTATGAAATCGCAATTGAGACAGCCCTTGGTGGAAGTATTCAAAATATCGTAACGGATAGCGAAGATACCGCTAAACGCATGATTCAATATTTGAAGCAGAACAAGTTTGGACGTGCAACCTTCTTGCCACTTACAAGCATCAATGGAAGCAATTCTTTAAAACAGAGCGATGCGTTGAAAGAAAAAGGTGTGGTTGGTGTTGCAAGCTCTTTGGTTCATGTGGATGCAAAATATGAAAAACTTGCAGAAAATCTGCTTGGTCGTACCATAGTTGTGAAACATATTGATGATGGTATTACGCTTGCAAAGAAATACAAACAGTCACTTCGTATTGTTACTGTGGAAGGTGAACTGATTAATCCAGGCGGAGCCATGACAGGTGGTGCGTTTAAGAATTCAAGCAATCTTCTTAGCAGAAGACGTGAAATCGAGGAAATCGAAAAGAAAGTAGCACTTCTTAAGAAGGAAATGCAAGAAATGGAGCGTGCTTTAGAGGCTTGTAAAGAAGAACGTGCAGCATATTATGCAAAAATTGAAAATGTGAAAGCTGAACTTCAAAAGGCATACGTTGTCCAAAATACGGCAAAAATGAATATGGACCAAGTTGCCGCTAAAAAAGCTGATGCAAAAGCACTTGTAAAGCAAATTCAGCGTGAAGGTGAGGATTTAGACTTACAGGTAGCAGAAATTAAAGATAATCACGAATCCATTTTGGTCGAATTAGAATATTCTGAGAAATTTGAGCAAGAATTAAATACAAGTTCAGAAACAAATCAGAAGGAACTGGAAGAGGCCAGAGAACTGGAAAGCAAGCAGCTGCAGGAAGTTGAGGCGGCACATTTATCATACGCTTCTTATGAACAAAAACTTGCATTTATGGTTGAAAATGAAGACCGTATCAAGGAAGAAGTAGAAAAATATAAAGAAGAACTTTCTGGATTGGATGCAAGTAAGGGTGATGCTTCCGAAGAAATTCGCAAAAAAGAAGAACAGATTACCGAGATTCGTCAAACGATTGAAAATTCGAAAGAATTATTTACAGAGATTGAAGCGGAAATTCAAAAGTTTGTTGCTAAGAAGGAAGAGCTTAACAAAATGCATAAGGAATTCCTTGCAAAGCGTGAAGATTTGTCAAAACACATGGCTGAGCTTGACAAGGAATTGTTCCGCTTGAATAGTAGACGAGAAGGTTATGAAGAGGCTTCCGAAAAGCAAATTAATTATATGTGGGAAGAATATGAGCTCACATATAGCAGTGCAATGGAACTTCGAGATGAAGATTTAACAGACCTTGCATTTATGAAGAAAGAAATACAAAGACTCAAAAACGAAATCAAAGCACTTGGTTCTGTCAATGTAAATGCCATTGAAGACTATAAGAATGTGTCGGAACGTTATGAGTTCATGAAGACGCAGCATGATGATTTGATTGAGGCAGAAGCTACACTTCTTCAGATTATTGAAGAATTGGATGCTGCTATGCGTAAACAGTTCAGAGAAAGCTTTGAAGAGATTAATAAAGAGTTTGATAAAGTATTCAAGCAATTATTTGGTGGTGGAACAGGTACGTTGGAGCTTATCGAGGATGAAGATATTCTGGAAGCAGGCATTCGAATTATTGCCCAACCGCCAGGAAAGAAACTGCAGAATATGATGCAGTTATCCGGTGGAGAAAAAGCATTGACAGCAATTTCGTTATTATTTGCAATTCAAAACCTGAAACCATCTCCGTTCTGTCTGCTTGATGAAATCGAGGCTGCTCTTGATGATTCGAATGTAGACCGATTTGCAAAATATTTACATAAACTGACAAAACATACACAGTTTATCGTAATTACACACCGTAAGGGTACTATGACAGCGGCAGACCGCTTGTACGGTATTACCATGCAGGAGAAGGGTGTATCTGCACTTGTTTCTGTAGACTTATTAGAACATGAACTAGATGATTAGGAGGCTTTATGTCAGAGGAAAAGAAAGGCCTATGGGGGCGCCTTGTATCAGGGTTGTCAAAAACCAGAGATAACATTGTCTCGGGCATTGACAGCATTTTTCATGGATTTTCAAATATTGATGATGATTTCTACGAAGAATTGGAAGAAATCTTAATCATGGGTGATTTGGGTGTTCATGCAACTATGGACATCATTGAAGATTTGAAAGAAAAAGTGAAAAAGAATCACATCAAGGAGCCGGTTGATTGCAAACAATTTTTAATCGAGAGCATCAAAGAACAAATGGATGTAGGAGAAGCGGCTTATGAGTTTGAGCATCAAACATCTGTTGTGTTAGTAATAGGTGTGAATGGCGTTGGAAAGACTACAACCATAGGAAAACTAGCAGGAAAACTTCGCGCACAAGGGAAGAAGGTCGTGCTTGCGGCAGCAGATACATTCCGTGCGGCGGCTGGTGAGCAGTTAAAAGAGTGGGCACATCGCGCGGAAGCTGATTTAATCGGTGGGCAGGAAGGTTCAGACCCTGCCGCAGTTGTATATGATGCTGTAGCTGCTGCAAAATCCAGAAAAGCGGATGTACTCTTGGTTGATACAGCCGGAAGACTTCACAACAAGAAGAACTTGATGGAAGAGCTTCGTAAAATCAATCGTGTGTTGGAACGGGAATATCCGGAGGCGCACCGTGAGACTTTGATTGTATTAGATGGTACAACGGGACAAAATGCCTTGGCTCAGGCCAAGGAATTTAAAGACGTAACAGATATCAGCGGCATTGTCCTTACAAAAATGGATGGAACAGCCAAGGGGGGTATTGCAGTTGCAATCCAGGCGGAACTTGGCATCCCGGTAAAATATATCGGTGTGGGTGAAAGTATCGATGATTTGCAGAAATTTAATTCAGACGATTTTGTAAACGCCTTGTTTACAACGGAAGAATAGTTGGAGGAATTTATGTTAACCTTAGACAAATTTGAATTGGCAAGTGAAGTGGTAAAGAAGGTCACAAAGCCAACAAAATTAGTATATAGTGAATATTTAAGTGACCAAACAGGTGGGAAAGTATTTTTAAAGCCGGAAAACATGCAGCACACAGGGGCATATAAGCTTCGTGGTGCATATTACAAGATTAGCACCTTATCAGAGGAAGAACGTGCAAAAGGAATTATTACGGCTTCCGCAGGCAATCATGCGCAAGGAGTGGCTTATGCAGCAAAAGAGTTTGGCTGTA
>JAZOMR010000038.1:0-3986 GCA_045654105.1 Faecalimonas sp.
TTCAAATCAGCGAATCACAGGTCGGCAGGGCAGTACGCACAAAGGATTGGAAGTATTCTGCCAGAGCACTTGGATCGGGAAATACTAAACACAGCGCACTTATTTATTATGATGATTTTTTATATGACCTGAAAAACGATCCTGACGAAAGACATAACCTTGTAAATAATAAAAAACACCTTGATACTCTGCGAAAAATGAGAGGGTTGCTTGCAAGAGAAATGGTTAAAGCCGGTGAGAAAAAACCGATATTTTTCAAACCCTTGAAAGTAAGAAGCTTTTGATTTTATGCGGTTTCAGATAATTAAAGGTATGACTGTATATTTTAATTAAGGGTGTACCTTTTTTGTAAAGCTTGAAAGAAAAAAAGCCTATGTGGATTGTAATCGTCCACATAGGCTTTTGGCTTTTGTTGTTATACAGAGTTAATATTTCTTGTTCTCGGTTAGTATTTAATGATGAGGGAAAAAAGAGGATATACCATCGAAATGATATAGCCTCTAATATTAATTGAAAGTTTTAGAATGATTTTTGCTTAAAAAGCACTTAAAATCAAGCATTTTTTATGTTCGCATTAATCATTCAAAAAGCTGAGAACCTTTGATTTTACTAGGTTTTCAAGCTATTTCCTTCATCCCTTGATTGCTGCCTGTGTGGCGGTTAGCAAAGTGGGGAAATTAGTATTTCATTGTAAAATAATCGTAAAAGTCATATTCCTCGTCTTCAGTGGTTTCCTTATCAACAAAATCTGCAAGTTCTTTTTTCATTTCTTCGTATTTCGAAACACTTTCTTCTTCACTACAAAATGCTGTGTGAACCATAGCACCATAAATACCGCAAGTAATAGCAAAATACCTTGGACATTTTTCAAGGGTTATGCGACACGCGCCTTTATATTCTTCGTCGCAAATGATAAGTCCATTTTCAGACCCTTTTTCTCCATTGGCAAAACTTAATTTATCCCACATAACCAATCCCTCCGTTTTTTGTTATTATACATCATTTTGAAAGAAAACACAACAGATGCAAAAATCCCCTTGGATTGCTCCAAGGGGACTGATTATATTATTCCGAATAAGTGTTAAACTTATTTGCTTTCAGCGATTGCTGCCTGTGTGGCAGTTAGCAAAGTGGGGAAATTACAAGTCAGCTAGCAGCGCCTTGTTTTTCTTATTTTTTCTTTAAAACAATAGCAATAAAGTTCAAATATTTACAAGCTCCTGCTTCAATTGCCTTTCTGTCATTTATAGCATATTCATTGTCGCACTGTATCCAATCATTCCAACATTCTTCATTGCTTTCCATTTCGTAAATAGAAACAATCTCACTATTCTTAGATTTTGAAACAATATTTTCCCAATATTCTATATCGTGGATATAGTCTAATTGTTCAGGAGTCCAAGATAATAATAATTCTTTTGGAATATTATTGTGGCAGTCTTTTTTCATTCCTGGAACAACTATATAAATATAACCACCTTGCTTTACAAAGGGTAAAAGTTTTTCGTCTAAATAGTCGACATCTCTTCCAAAATAATTATAAGAATCTGTGCTAACAACTGCATCGAAGAATTCTTTTTCATATTTTAAATCCGTAGCATCTGCTTTTACAGCAATAATTTCATCCTCTGTTAATCCCATTTCAGAAAAGAATTTCTGATTTTCTTCCTTATCACTCCAAAGGTCGGTTGCATAAACCTTAAATCCATATTCTTTTGCTAAAAATACAGATGTGATTCCTTGTCCGCTACCTAAATCCATAACAATAGCACCTGTTTTAATTCTATTGTCAATCATCAGTTCTTCTTCTAATTTTAACGGATTAGGCCCCATGATTTTTTGATTGATTAAATCAGTATCATATTTTTCTGTTTTTACATATTTCATTTTAAATTCTCCTTAATTCCTAGTGCTAGCAAATCAAGTTTATTAATTACTTTTATTATACCATCTTTATTCCAATAATTCAATGCACACAAAAATCCCCTTGGATTGCTCCAAGGGGACTGTTTGGTTATTTGTACATGCGGGACGCCGAGTCGTCGTCCCCTACACTATTCCGAATAAGTGTTAAACTTATTTCATGTCAGCGATTGCTGCCTGTGGTGCGGTTAGCAAAGTGGGGAAATGTTATCTCACCTACAAATTGGAATTTGTTAATCAATACTTAGCTGATTAAAATCTCTTTCAAATTCTTCATAATTAAAACCAACTCTTGATTTTATTGTTCTTATGCCTTTTAAAATCAATTCTTTTGTTAACATTATTTTTTTAGTACTATCAGCACCATAGTATTCTTCAAAGTTCATTCTTAGGGAAATTATAGCACAACTTTTATTGCTTATTAATTGCACAGATTCTTTCCAAGCACCGCTATCATATAGCTCCTGCGGTGCTGCTATTGGTAAAATACCGACAAATTTTAATATTTCACTATATTCTTTATCTGAAAAGTAAAAATAAGCTTTTTGAAAAAATTTATAAACTTCATTATCAATTCCATAATGGTCCGTATAATATGCTGGGGAATTAACATTTAACTCCATAATGACATCTCCACAAATTCAAGTTTGTTTATCTTTTGAATATAAAGTTCTTTTATGAATGGTATCATAAATCGAATTTAATATAAATTACAGATTCTGCGGGGAGGATATTTTTAAATTCATAATCTTCCCAAACAACACCGTTTTTTATAATTTTACATTCCGTTATATCACTTATACCATTCACATCAAGAGTAATATTTATATCTTTTTCATTTGTGTTTGCTATAACAAAGCATCCGTCTTTTTCTTTTGATGCACAAGCATATACTTTTTCGGGCAATTCACCGACATAAACTTGTTTACCATGTTTGTAAAGTTCACCGAAAGCTACAAAGGAATAATAGGTTGGCAATGGTTTGAATGTTACACAGTCAAAAAGTCCTGCATATATTCCCGTATTGCAACCTGCGTCATAAAACATTGCACTGTTAAGTGATGTGTTTTGTAAAGAGAGTAGCATTGCACAAGTGAGTGTAGCGTGTTTGGTTGTTCCTTTTAATTCAGGTTGCCAATTCCATTCGTTTAAAGTGTGCTCTGTATCTTTATAGCCTGCCTCATTTAATTTGTTTCGAGCGTATTCTGCCCACTTGATATTTGCCTCAACGTCTGCATAACTGTGCCACGAGAAAAAGTCGAGAGGGCAATTATGCGACTTAATATATGCTAAAAATCCGTCAAAGAAATCAATAAAATACTGGTATCTTGGTGAACAGGCACCAACGTTAGTATGACTATCTGTAATAGCATAAAAACCGCAACTTGCATAACCGCCTATTTTTAGGTGTGGAAAAATTTCTTTTAAGTGTTTTGATGCAACTTCATATAATTTGTAATAATCTTCGGGTGTACCAGTCCACATTTGATTTTCTTCGGGGTCTTCAAAATTGTCTGGTTCGTTCCAAATTTCCCAGTAGGTTATTTTATAGTGAAAACCATCTGCCCAACCTTCTGTGTAATGACGGATAATACCTTCGCAGATTTTTGCCCATTTTTCATAGTCATTTGGTGGGTTGATTCGGTAAGCTTTAATTTTACGATAGTTTTCAATCGTAACACCCAAACGGAAAAATGGCTCAATTTCACGTTCAATAAGTTCTTTTATGAGTAAGTCAGTAAAAGCAAAATCATAACTCTGAGGGTCTTCAGGGTCACAAGAAAAGTCACGAAAAATATTAGGGATATCCACGTAAAGATTTCCACCGAACGGTCCTCCGACATCGTGTAGACGGGAATACGGAATATGTGCTTTTTTTAGATAATCACACATCGAAAAATCAATGCCTATAAAAGGTGGTTGACCTACTCCATGCATTGGTTTAATAAAGCCCATTTCTCTCATGAAATCTACTGTTATTTTTGGTAATTGGAAAATATCGTTAGATTTTGTTTTTGTAGTAAACATACAGAGCCACCCGTAAAATTCTCATTTGTTGAGAT
>JAZOMR010000039.1:0-3184 GCA_045654105.1 Faecalimonas sp.
CTACAGATACCACCTCCGCAACAACCTCCTGATTCTGTGCTCCTACCGGGACTATAACCTTATCACCAATTTTCAAACTTGTATCATTAGTTCTATAATGATACGGATAAGAACTATTTTCATAAACCACGCCACAATAATGGTAAATATTCTTATCATTTAATGCAACTTGTCGTGTCTCTTCACGCGCAACAGAAAATGCAGCCGCTTTTTCTTTGTTAGGACAATTAACGGAAACTTCCAATTCGATTGGAATCGCGACATCAAAATCATCCTCTTCCTCATCATCTTGTTCGGTTTCCAAATCATTCTTTGCTTCTTCTAATGCTTCTTCGTATTCTTCGAGTGTTTCGTAATCTTCCACATCCAATCCATAATCAAAACCATCCTCACACTCATCCCGCCAAGCATATTTCGCTTCATTCAAGGCTTCCTCGTACTCTTCGGCTGTTTCATAATCTTCTGCGTCTAATCCATACTCAAAGCCATCTTCGCATTCTTCTCTCCAAGCGTGTTTTGCTTCTTCCAACGCTTCCTGGTATTCTTCAAGTGTTTCATAGTCTTCCGCATCTACTCCATAACCGAATCCATCCTCACACTCATCCCGCCAACTACAACCTTCCTCATCATATAGATAGGCATCATCGGACTCGTCATCCTTCGTACATTCTTTATAAATATTATATGCTATCCACTTTTCACCCAAAGATGTTTTTCCATCTCCATTGAAATCAAATAATCCCATCGAAACCTCTCCTTTCAGAAGTTACATAACAATAGTTGCTTCGAGTACCGGACATACTTTTTGGCTAATTGTATACGTAAATGGTGAATGCGGTCGTTTTAATTCCGACTTGGTAATTCGTTTTTTTGTTGTTTCTGTCAATTCAAACCGATGTAATGCTATAACCCCATCTATTTCACCTTCTACTTCACACATGATATTTACTGAAACATCATCTAATGAAGCCAAACGTTCCAATTCCTCTTTATATGCTGTGAACTCTATTGGATCTGTAAAACTGATTTCGCATCCTTCTTCTAACTTCGTTCCAGCACAAATCCGACTTCTTAACGGTTTGTACTGTAACATTACACCTAAATTATGTGAAACGAATTTAGTACTTATAATTTTCTTTCCATCTTTCTGGATATACTCACCTTGTTTTGCTTTTCCCACAATACAGAGTTTTAAATACTTATAATCTTTTTCAGCATTACCTCTACCACTATTTATACTGGCCTGCCTTTGGTCTTCATTGACCTGCATTGGTGTCTTTAAAACTGAATTAATTTCATCTCTAAGGTTCATAATATCCCTCTTCTCACTTAAAAATTAAATATGACTAATAATATTCAACAAACTTTCGAAACTATCCACATCATGATACTTTACATCACTCGTTGACATCTCATTAAACAACTTCTTTGCACAGGATATCTTCGCTTGCTCTATAGGTCTTTGATTCGACTTGTCCATTGTACCTTTGGTTTCAGCCACAAAATGAATATGCTTTACAGAACCTTTCTTAAATGCAATCGCCCAGTCTGGAGAATAATTGCCTACAGGTGTCGGTATTGAATATGCCTTTGGCAATTTTGCATACACAATAACCTCATCAGCCGCCTCCAAGTCCTGTGCAAAACGTCGTTCTACACTTAATTCAATGGAGCCATCTATAATCACATAATCCTGCACATGTTTTTTAGAACGAAATGCCTTGTCGAGATTTGCCTTTTTTGTTTCTATAGCAAAAACTTTTTCATCATATGTTTCTTCGAGTTGTACGTAAGAAATATTATTGCCTATTACTATCGCTTTCTGTTCATAAATAAGTTTAATCACCTTTGAAATAAATTCTTCCGGATTATTTCTAAACATATACAGTTTATCTGCTCGAAGGCCCTGCAATATGTTGGCAACCGTCTTTCTTCTCAGCACAGTACCTTGTGCAATCTTTCCTATCAAGTCGTATTTGATTTGACTACTTTGGGCGTGCTTTAAATTCTGTGTTCGTGTTTTTTCTCCTGTAAATGAATCACCGCGTTCAATCTCATGCTCATTCATCTCATCTTTTTGACGACCTAGTGTTGTCGTATATTGCAGTTCTGATACAAACAACCTCTCGTTAATTGCGTCAATAGATTTCTCGATAAGTTCATCGCTGTCAAATTGAACATTATATGCATACTTATGGTTAATGTCCTTCCACAAGTCTTGGAATTCTTCTTTGTAAAAATTCTCATTCAAAGGATTCTCTGCTATTTTGGTCTCGCGACCATCAGCAAACATCTTATCAAGAACACTGTCATCATATACTGCTTGAATAAGTGTATGAATTCCACTCGACATTGTTTGTAGTTCTTCCGGCAACAGTGCCAATTGTCCATTGGCCATATCTGTACGATACTTATCTGTCACTTTACGCTTCATATCTACATAGCCATTACAAATAAGATAAAATTCTATCATATCTGCTTGACTCTTATCGATAATCATCTGTGAACCATCAATATGAATACATTTCCCTTTAAAATATTCGCTTGTCGCTGCGGTCGGTCTATCATATAGCACAGTTTTAATATCTGACTGTAAATCAGCAACAAAATTCTTATAACTTTCGCTGGCAACTACCGTAAGCATATTGATATCGTGAACAGTGTCTCCACAACTCTCAACATCCATACGATTACCCGCTTGATTTACACATAGCCTGAGCCCACGCCCTACTTCTTGACGTTTTCCAGTTTGACTTTCTGAATGTTTCAATGTGCATATCTGAAATACGTTTGGGTTATCCCAACCTTCACGCAACGCTGAGTGCGAGAAAATAAATCTGGTTGGTTCATCAAAACTAAGCAATCGTTCTTTATTCTTTAAAATCAGTTCATAAGCAGAAATATCATCTGAAAACTCACTGCCTCGTTTCAGTTGACTATCTATACTTCTTCCAGTCTTCTTGTCAATACTAAAATACCCGTTATGAACTGCACCAACTTCACTACAAGTAGAACGCAAATATTTTTGATACGGTGTGTCAAAAACAGTAAGATATTCGTTTAATACACTTATGTATTCATCTTCAAACATCTTGCCATATTCTCCAAGCACTTCTTCACCATTCTCATCATACTGGCGGTATTTTGCCACTTCGTCAATAAAGAAAAGCGACAGCGACTTGAT
>JAZOMR010000040.1:0-9397 GCA_045654105.1 Faecalimonas sp.
TCTCATGTGCTTCCGGAATTGGGAGAGGAACACATTCAGGAAATGAGTTTTGACCTGTTTGCCTATCGAGAGCTGAAAGATGTGGTTTCAGACTGTGAGGACCGCTATCATCATATTGAAAATCGCATGCAGCATTTGGATGCTGAGGCGGAGGAAAGATATCATTGGAAGCAGTCTGGAGATTTTGTGGGCGCGGTAGAAGCATTTCTTGTGCTCTTAGAAGATGACTTGATGAATTTTAAACGATTTGAATACCGCGGTTTTACTAAAACGGCAGAGGAACTGGTGCAACTATTTTATTTTAAATTTACGGAGCATCCGTTGTTATCTCGTATGGAAGCCGTGATGGAATATGTTTTGGATGAATACGAGACATTGGCGCGAAGAAGCATTGAGGAGGAAGAGAAGGTCCTTATTCGTGAATGGTTCATGGGTATGTATGAAACCATGGACATTTATAAGATTTACAATTGGATTTTAGAGGAAAATGGGTTCCCGACGCTTCCGGATGTGCCACTGGAAAATAGAGTGCTTTCCTATGAGGACGTGTATCCAATGTTGTATTTGAAGCAACGTTTGTGTGCAATGAAAAAGCATAAGAACATTCGACATCTGGTGATAGATGAGATGCAGGATTATTCTTATCTGCAGTATGTGATTTTGCAAAATATGTTCTCTTGTAACATGACGATTCTGGGGGATAAGGCGCAGACTGTGGATGACAGACAGCAGGATGTACTTAGGTTCCTGCCAAAGATTTTTGGGAAAGAAATTCGTAAGATAGAAATGAAGCGTAGCTATCGAAACACCCTGGAGATTGCAGAGTATGCATCTGGCATCACGGGACTTACAGGTATTGAATATCTGGAACGACATGGGAAACCGGTGGTAGAGCAGGTGGTTTCTACAGAAAAGGAAGGCCTTCGGGATGTGTTAAATCAAGTGTCTGTGGGGACTGATAAGTATGAAACCGCAGCCATTCTTACCATGACGGAGGCGCAGGCAAAGGCTGCGTACAAATATTTAAAGCAGCACCGAGAGGACGTGTTCTACATTGACAGGGACAGCTCTGAGTTTTGCAAGGGGATTACGGTTACCACCTATTATCTTGCAAAAGGCTTGGAATTTGACCAGGTATTTGTTCTTGGTGGGGAAAAGGAGAATCCGTTTTATTCCCAATTTAAATATATCAGTGCCACGAGAGCACTGCATGAGTTGTATGTATATGACCTGAATTTCTTACCATAAGAAGATTCATCTGGATTGATGGTAAGAAATTTAGGTCTTTTTTTATGACAATTTCTTACCATTATTCTAGAAGGAGACACTTATGGGTAGAATTTTTTAGTCACTCTTCTATATTTTTCTTACCATGGGGTCTGAAAAATGACTCATGGGTAGACCAGAGCGCAAAAGAACCCTAGTGTGTCTTAATATTTATCGTCTGTGTCTTGAATTTTGACTGCAGAATCGTCTGCTCGGAGTAAAGCCCTGTATAGCCGGAGAGCATGTAACTGATTGCAACTCCAATCAACAAATATTTCATACAATCGAATCCAAACATTTCAAAACCAATAACCAGCGAAGTAATTGGGCTGTTCGTTACACCACAGAATACAGCTACCATACCAACTGCAGCACATAGAGAAGGGGATAAACCAACTAAAGTGCCAAAGAGACAACCAAGGGTTGCACCGATACAGAAGGAAGGAACAATTTCCCCGCCTTTAAATCCAACACCTAAGGTTATGGCTGTAAAAATAATCTTCCATAAGAAGGCCGTTTTCGGTGCCTCACCTAAGAAGGCTTCTTCAATCAGATTTACACCTGCTCCGCTGTAAGCAGAGGTTTGTAAAATGATAGTCAGTAAAATAATTACAAGTGCACCTACTACAATGCGCAGGTACGGATTTGGTAAATATTTTTTAAATAAATGTCCGGAACTATGTAGTGCCTGACAGAAGAAAACGCTGATTAGTGCGCAGAGGATGCCGAGTACTACAATCAAAAGTGCCGGTACCAATGCAAAATCAACAGGTTCTGTAATTGTAAAGGCTTCAGCATGGCAACCCATAGCAGTTGCAAATGAGGAAGCAACTAAGGAAGCAGCCATGCAAGGAACAAAAGCGGCATATTGCATTCCGCCGATGGTAGCCACTTCCATGGCGAAGATTACCGCAGCAAGTGGTGTTCCGAAGATTGCGGAAAATGCAGCGCTCATACCACACATTACAATGAGACGAGTATCGTCTTCGTCCAAACGGAACCAACGTCCCAACTGATTTCCAATACTTCCACCAAGCTGTAGGGCAGCACCTTCACGACCTGCAGACCCACCAAACAAATGTGTTGTAATTGTGGCAACAAAAATCAGTGGTGCCATGCGGAATGGAATTTGCGATTCTGCATGTAGCGTGGAAATCACCAAATTGGTTCCCTTATCATTTTCATAATTACTTATTTTATAAAGAAAAACAAGGGCAAGTCCGGCAAGCGGTAACCCAAGAATAATTTCAGGGTGTGCACCGCGGAAATTATTAGCCAATCCTAATCCTTTCACAAATAAAATCCCGACGCCGCCAACGACAAAGCCGGTAATGATTGCGAGAACAATCCAACGCAAAAAGTCCAGAGCGTGTTCGCGTGCGGCACTTAAGTTTTCCTTTAGTATATTCATGTTCATTCCTCTTTTCGTCACAAGTTTTATAACCGCGTTTTATTATAATGAAATTTAAAAAAAATGGCAAGTATCTTGTTATTTGGTTCCTGTCTGAGATACAATAGGGTTATCAACTCTTACACAATATCAATAAGGATGTGAAAAAATGAGTAAAAAGATTGTTACAACTTTGTGCTTCCTAACAATTGCCTGCCTTCTGTTTGCTGGATGCGCAAAGCAGACAGTAAGTGGTGGCAAGGTGAAAAATGGCACAGTATCTCAAATGGGAGAGTTTGCGCAGAAAGAAACCCAAGCTGTCATAGATAACATTGCCAAAGAAAAGGCTGAGGCTGAGGCGGCGAAGAAAGCGAAAGAGGAAGCGGAGGCGCAGGCAAAAAAAGAACAAGAGTCAGCAGGGGCGCAGGTGCCAAAAGTGGAGGCGATTCCCGGACAACACCGTGACCCGAACAGTGCGGTGGTTGTAATAGACCCAGGACATCAGCTTCGTGGGGACAGTGCGAAAGAGCCAAACGGACCAGGTTCTTCCACCATGAAAGCGCGGGTTACCAGTGGAGCAACCGGTGTGGCAACTAAGGTCGCAGAATATGTAATGAATCTGAACGTAAGCTTGAAGCTGAAGACGGAATTAGAAAATCGTGGATATACGGTCTACATGACACGTTCTACCCATGATGTGAATATTAGTAATAAGGAAAGAGCAGAGTATGCTACCAGCGTGGGAGCCGATATTGCTGTCCGTATTCATGGGAACGGTTCTTCCAATTCTAGTGTGCGCGGTGCGGAAACCTATGCTCCGTCAGCAAAGAATCCCTATGTGAGTCATTTGTCAAAAGCTAGTATCAGCCTGAGTCGATGCATCATAGATGCCTACTGCCAAGCCACCGGTTTCAAAAATCGCGGTGTGCTTACCAGTGATACCATGACGGGAATTAACTGGAGTACTGTACCGGTTACGATTATTGAGCTTGGATACATGAGTAATGCTCAGGAGGACCGCATGATGCAGGATGAGACCATTCAGAATAACATGGTGCAAGGAATTGCAAATGGGATTGATAAGTATTTTGGATTCTAGATTTAAAAGAGGGTTGCAAAAAGTAGAAAATTATGGAAAAAAATTCTTGACACCGAAGAAATTCGGTGTTAATCTTTACCTTAGAGTTAGTCTTAACTAATTAAAGTTATAGATATTCAACTAAATGAATCCCTGACAACGTTGTTGGGGATATATATAAACCCAATGGTTAGTCAACGCTAACTGCCGGGTGGTAGAAGGGAAAGAAACGATGAAAACTCTGAAAGATATAAAAGTAAATGAAACGGCAACCGTTGTGAAATTACATGGTGATGGGCCGGTAAGACGTCGTATCATGGATATGGGAATCACAAAAGGTGTGGAAATCTATGTTCGTAAGGTTGCACCGTTGGGTGATCCAATGGAATTGAATCTGCGCGGCTATGAATTGACATTACGTAAGGCAGACGCGAGTATGATAGAAGTAGAATGATTATAGGATTAGGAAGGGAAAGAGATTATGAACATAAAAATTGCTTTGGCTGGGAATCCAAACTGTGGCAAGACAACTTTGTTTAATGCTCTGACAGGTATGAATCAATACGTTGGAAACTGGCCAGGTGTTACAGTGGAAAAAAAGGAAGGCGCTTTGAAAGGTCACTCGGATGTGACAATTCAGGACCTGCCAGGTATTTATTCTTTATCACCATATTCGCCGGAAGAGGTGGTAACTCGTACATATTTGGTAAATGAGCATCCTGATGCCATTCTAAATATTGTGGATGGAACCAATATTGAACGTAACTTATATTTGACCACACAGTTAATTGAACTGGGGTATCCGGTGGTGGTTGCGGTTAATATGATTGACTTGGTGCGCAAAAATGGTGACACTATTGATTTAGAGAAACTTAGTAAAGCGCTTGGATGTGTCTGCATGGAAATCAGTGCATTAAAGGGCGAGGGCGGCATGGAAGTGGCCCAGAAGGCTGTGGAGCTTGCAAAGAATCACGTGCATGGCCCAAGACCACATGTGTTTAACGGAAGTGTGGAGCATGCCTTGGCGCATATTGAAGAGGAAATTGATGAAATCGTAGATGCAACCTATCTTCGTTGGTATGCAATTAAGTTGTTTGAACGTGATGAAGTGGTTCAAAAGGAATTGAATCTGGGACAGGATGTTCTGGAACATTTGGAAAAACATATCGTTGACTGTGAAACGGAGATGGATGACGATGCAGAGTCTATTATCGCTGACCAACGTTATACCTATATTGTAAATGTGATTGCAAAGGCTGTGAAGAAGAAAGCGGCAAAACATGCCATGAGCCTTTCAGACAAAATTGACAGCATTGTCACTAATAGAATTTTGGCACTTCCGATTTTTGCAGGAATCATGTTCTTGATGTATGCCATTGCGATGGGAAGCTTTCCATTTTCAATCGGTACCATAGGTACAGATTGGGCAAATGATGTGTTGTTTGGCGAATGGGTGCCAAATTTATTTGATAAAGTCTTATCTGCTCTCGGTGTAAGTGGCTGGGTATACGGTCTGGTTATGGACGGTATCGTAGCCGGAGTTGGTGCTGTTCTTGGTTTCGTGCCACAGATTTTGGTGCTTTCACTTTTGCTATCTATCTTAGAAGACGTTGGATATATGTCTCGAGTTGCATTCATTATGGACCGTGTGCTTCGCAAGTTTGGTTTGTCCGGTAAATCTATTATTCCGATGCTGGTTGCTACGGGCTGTGGAGTTCCTGGAATCTTATCGAGCCGTACCATTGAGCAGGAGAATGACCGTAAAATCACGGTTATGACAACCGGATTTATCCCATGTGGCGCGAAGATGCCGATTATTGGTTTGTTTGCAGGTGCTATCTTTGGGAATTCACCGTTGGTTGCTGTTTCCGCATTTTTCATTGGTGTATTAGCGGTTGTACTCTCAGGTGTTATCTTGAAGAAATTCAAGGCATTTGCAGGAAAACCGGCTCCATTTGTCATGGAGCTTCCGACCTATCATTTGCCTTCGGTACGCAATGTATTTCGAACTACCTTAGACAGAGGCTGGGATTTCGTAAAGAGAGCTACGACCATTGTGCTCTTGAGCTCTATCGTGCTATGGTTCTTGAAAAGCTACGGATATGTGGATGGCGCGTTTGTGGCTGTGGATGACAGTAACGTATCATTTTTGGCAAACGTGGGTAAATTATTTGCATGGATTTTCTATCCGCTTGGATGGATGGGAGATATGGCTTGGAAAGCAACGGTTGCGACAGTAACTGGTTTAATTGCAAAAGAAGAAGTGGTTATGACCTTTGGTACCCTTTACAACTTTGGCGGTGAGCTTAGTGAAGCAGGGGATGAAATTTGGAAAATGATTGCTGCAGATTTCGGTCCGGTTCGTGCATATAGCTTCATGATTTTCAATTTGCTTTGTGCTCCATGTTTCGCAGCGATAGGTGCAATCAAACGTGAGATGGGTAGTGCAAAATGGACTTGGGGAACAATTCTCTACATGTGTGGATTTGCTTATGTGATTGCGTTGATTGTATTCCAATTGGTTGGACTTGTGACGGGAGAAGCAACGTTTGGTGTATTCACGATTGTTGCAGCACTTGCACTTGTAATTCTTCTGTATCTTATTTTCCGCAAAGGATATAAAGCAGCGGAAAAATAAAGTGGTGAAAGGAGGAGTCACGAATGGGTGATGTGATTGTTTTATCTATACTTGGAATCATCGTAGCATTGGTGATTCACTCCATGTGGAAAAATCATAAAAAAGGTGGCGGTTGTAGCGGATGCTCTTGTAATTGTGAGAGCTGTAAATTGAACTGTAGCAGCCGTACAGAAAAGTAAGAGTCTGTTCAGCAATTGCAAAATTCATTTTAAATAAAAAAAGAGGGAATCAGGATGGTCGTAATGACTTTAACGGATTTCCTCTTTTTATATGTATAAATCTATCTATGTAGGTCTGCGTGGTTTTTAATCGCTTCAAAGCTTTCCTTGCTAAGTACGTGTTCTAACTTGCAGGCATCTTCAGAGGCGATGTCTTCCGGCACGCCCAGCTTCGTAAGCCATGCTGCCAACAATTCATGGCGTTCATGAATCATTTCTGCAATACGTTTTCCAGAATCTGTTAGATAAATAAAACCAGCATCGGTTACGGTAATATGTTCCTTCTCACGAAGATTTTTCATGGCAACACTGACACTTGATTTCTTGAAGCCAAGCTCATTTGCTATATCAACAGAACGAACCACTGGTAGTTCCTTACTAAGCACATAAATAGTTTCCAAATAGTTTTCTGCGGATTCGTTGATCATAAACTTCATATCGATTCCTCCTCTTACAATATATTAAGAATAGCATAGAAAAATAGAAAAAACAATGTTTTGTATGGGGAATTTGTGTTACAATGTTTGAGAGCAAGACATATTTGCAGATGCATAAGGTGCATTTGGGGAGGAAGAAATAGACGATGGCGAGTAATTGTGAAACGTGTATGAACTATGAATACGATGAAGAATATGAATATTATGTCTGCACCAAGAATTTGGACGAGGATGAGATGTATCGCTTTATAAAAGGCGAGTTTAAGGAATGCCCTTATTACCAGTTTGGTGATGAGTATCAGATTGTACGAAAACAAATGTAAAAAATCTGTTAAGCGAGTAATTTACGAAAGAAAGTTTTGAGAAAACAATTTGGAGGAGAATTTTGTATGAACGTTTTTGAATCAGGAATTATACTGTGGATACAGGAAAATATAAGGGGACCGGTTGGCAATGTGTTTTGGCAGTTTATTACCCATCTTGGGGATGAAGGCTATCTTTGGATAGCTATGGGAGTTGTGCTTTTGTTTTTTAAGAAGACAAGACCAATTGGATTTACTGTGTTGGTTTCCCTTCTGTTTGATTTCTTGACAATCAATGTGGTTTTAAAAGGACTGGTTGCAAGACCAAGACCGTTTGTGGTAAATGAACTCATTGAGCCATTGGTTGGTGGGGTGTCACCGTATCGTTCCTTCCCATCTGGACATTCCGGCGGTTCTTTTGCAGCTATGTTTGCCTTGTATCGTTGGGTACCGAAGAAGATAGGTGTTCCGGCACTGTTTTTAGCAACACTGGTCGCGCTGTCCAGATTGTATGTGGGTGTACACTACCCGACAGACATCATTGGTGGCTTCGTCATTGGATTTATTTGCAGTGCATTGGCATACGCTATTGTAAAAATGGTAATGAATAAAAGGGGAGAGAAGAAAATTAATGGCTAGAAAGACGAAAAAGCAAATGCTGGCTGAGGAGATTATTGAGCGCTTGCGCAACGAATATCCGGACGCAGAATGCTCATTGGATTATGATGAGGCGTGGAAACTTTTGGTGAGTGTACGTCTTGCCGCTCAGTGTACCGATGAAAGAGTCAACATCATTGTGGAGAAACTATATGAGAAATACCCGGATGTGAAGTCTCTTGCCGATGCCGATGTGGATAAAATCGAAGAAATTGTCCGCCCTTGTGGATTAGGAAGAAGCAAGGCGAAGGATATCAGTGCCTGTATGAAGATTTTGCGGGATAAATATGATTGTCAGGTTCCAAAAACCTTTGATGAATTAATGGCACTTCCGGGAGTTGGAAGAAAGAGTGCAAACCTCATTATGGGAGATGTGTTTGGCGAGCCTGCCATCGTAACCGATACACATTGTATTCGCTTGACCAATCGAATGGGACTTGTGGATGGTATTACAGAACCGAAAAAGGTGGAAATGGCATTATGGAAAATCATTCCGCCGCAAGAAGGTAATGACTTTTGCCACAGATTGGTATATCATGGAAGAGCAGTTTGTACAGCGAGAACTACGCCGTACTGTGATAAATGTTGTTTGAATGACATTTGTCCCCAAAAAGGTGTTGGTAAGAAAAAATGAAGAGAAAGACAAAGGAGATAAAAAAGATGAATAACGAAATTTTGGCAGTAGTTGCCGGACAGAACATTACAGAAGAGGATTACAGCATTTTCGTGCAAAGCATGCCGAGAGAGCAACAACAATATGCGGCAGACCCTCGTTTTAAAGAACAATGTATAGAACAATTAATTTCTGTGCATTTATTTGCTAAAAAAGGTGAAGAATTAAAATTAGAAGAAACAGAAGAATTTGCAAAAATCATTGCCAATGCAAAAAGAGATATTTTGGCACAGATGGCAATGCGCGAAGTCCTTGGTGGCATCACTGTTACTGATGAGGAAATGCAGGCACATTATGAGGCAAACAAGCAAGCGTACTCAAAGGGTGAGACAGTAAGTGCAAAACACATCCTTGTAGATTCTGAAGAAAAATGTAATGAAATTTTAGCTTCCATCAATGCCGGAGAAAAGACATTTGAAGATGCAGCGAAGGAATTTTCGTCATGCCCTTCCGGACAAAGAGGCGGAGACCTTGGTGAGTTTGGAAAAGGTCAAATGGTGAAAGAATTTGAAGAAGCAGCATTTTCAGCAGAAATCGGACAAGTAGTTGGCCCGGTGCAAACACAGTTTGGTTATCACTTGATTAAAGTGGAAAAGAAGAACGAGGCAACTGTTGCAAGCTTTGAAGAAGTGAAGGAAGTTATTAGAAGAAATCTTCTTCAACAAAAGCAAAATTCTGTTTATACAAAAGAAATCCAAAATTTGAAAGAAAAATATGTCGAAAAATAATTGATTTTTT
>JAZOMR010000041.1:0-12608 GCA_045654105.1 Faecalimonas sp.
CTATATTATATTGAATGAGGAAAGTTATGAGAGAAAAATTATTTGTTACACCAGAATATGTTACAGCAAGAGAGATAAAAAATATTAGAAACGAACTGGGTCTTACACAGAAAGAATTTGCATTACTTGTTCAATGTTCCAAATCAACAGTTGAAAGATGGGAAATGAGCGAAGAGCCGATTAGTGGTGCTATCAGTTTGTTAGTGAGAATGTTGGAAAGGTATCCGGAATATGTGAGTAACATAAAGATTCCAAAGAAAACGACTCCTATAAGACTTTGGTATATGCATAACCAAACGGTATGCACCATTATAGATGTTAATGAGATGCAAAAAAGGGTTGAAATTGTGAACTACACGGATAATATTATGTTTCGGGCATTTGGCAGGGAAGAAAAACCGAATTTTCAGATGTATGAGGACTTCCTTAGGTCAAGATGTTTTCCGGAAACCAGAGATAAAATGAAATTGGTGTTAAAGGATTTGAATTTGCCATTTTATGATCCATTTATGATTATTGAAAAGACGGAGGGAAGAATGGCGGAGGATAATTTTTGGATTAGAATAGAGAGGTGACAAATGGTACAATTATTTGAGCAAGACATCAGAACAACGGACAGACAATCATCAAAAGGAAACCAACTAAAGTGGGAGAATAGCGGAACCTGGTACAAAGCAGATTACACTGGATATGAGGGGCTGGCTGAATACCTTATATCACACCTGTTACAAAAATCTTCTTTGGCAACTAACGAGTTCGTTTTGTATGACTTGGAACAAATGCAATACAAAGAGGCATTATATAAAGGTGCAAAAAGTAAAAGTTTTTTGACAGATGGTTGGCAAATCATTACGCTTGAAAGACTATTTCATAATTTTTTTGGTGAGAGCCTCTACAAGGCCATTTATAGAATTCCGGAGCATGAAAAGCGGCTTTCATTTTTAGTGGAACAAGTGGAGAGAATGACTGGGTTGCAAGACTTTGGAGTATATCTAAATAAGCTTTTTACCATAGATGCATTTTTCTTAAATGAGGATAGGCATACCCATAACATTGCTGTTCTAATGAACGAAAAAGGAGAGTTCGCATATTGTCCGATATTTGATAATGGAGCAGGATTGCTTGCTGATACAACGATGGATTATCCATTGAGTGGAGATGTTTATCTGCTGATGAAAGAGGCAAAGGCAAAAACGATATGCGATAGCTTTGATGAGCAACTGGATATTTCAGAAGCTTTGTATGGAGAAAACATAAAATTTAACTTCACTCAAAAAGATGTAAGAGAGTTATTGGAGAATGTTACGGAGTATGCGCAGGTAGAAAAAAATAGAGTCGAAAGACTTGTGTGTGCACAAATGAATAAATATGGGTACTTGTTTAGGTAATAATTAAATAAAAATAAAATTATTAGCACTCTCTCTTGACGAGTGCTAATTTTTATGTTATACCAGACCTATAACAAGTTAAATTTAAATCAAAACGGAGGTATTGGTATGAATATTAACAAATTTACTCAGAATTCATTACAAGCGGTACAAGCCATCGAGAAAGTTGCCTACGAGTATGGCAATCAGGAAATTGAACAAGAACATTTATTATATGCATTATTGACACAGGAGGACAGTCTTATTCTGAAATTGCTAGAAAAGATGAATATTCAGAAGGAACTGGTTATCAATCGTGTGGAAGAAGCGCTGCGTAAGCGTCCTAAAGTACAGGGAGGCCAGATTTTCATTGGGCAGGACCTGAATAAAGCACTGATTCATGCAGAGGATGAAGCGAAACAGATGGGTGATGAATACGTGTCTGTAGAGCATTTGTTCTTAGCATTAGTGAAATATGCAAATAAGGAAATAAAAGCTATTTTCAAAGAATTTGCCATCACCCGTGAAGGATTTTTACAGGTGCTTGCTACAGTAAGGGGCAATCAAAGGGTGACAAGCGACAATCCAGAAGCGACATATGATACGCTTAATAAGTATGGACAGGATTTGGTAGAACGCGCAAGAGAGCAGAAACTTGACCCGGTTATCGGGCGTGATGCGGAGATTCGTAACGTGATTCGTATTCTGTCAAGAAAGACTAAGAATAATCCGGTATTAATCGGGGAACCGGGTGTTGGTAAAACAGCAGCAGTGGAAGGACTGGCACAACGTATTGTGCGAGGTGATGTCCCAGAAGCATTGAAAGATAAGAGGATATTTGCCTTGGATATGGGAGCCTTGGTTGCAGGGGCAAAATATCGTGGCGAGTTTGAAGAACGTCTTAAGGCTGTCTTGGAAGAAGTGAAAAATAGCGATGGAAATATCATTCTATTTATTGATGAACTTCATATGATTGTGGGAGCTGGAAAGACAGATGGTGCCATGGATGCGGGCAATATGCTTAAGCCAATGCTTGCCCGTGGGGAACTGCATTGTATTGGTGCAACTACGTTAGACGAATACCGTCAGTATATCGAAAAGGATGCTGCCCTTGAAAGACGTTTCCAACCAGTTATGGTAGACGAACCGACAGTGGAAGATGCCATTTCCATTCTTCGTGGTTTGAAAGAACGTTACGAAGTATTCCACGGTGTAAAGATTACGGACGGGGCGTTGGTAGCAGCCGCAACCCTGTCAAATCGCTATATTTCAGATAGATTTCTACCAGATAAGGCCATAGACCTTGTGGATGAAGCCTGCGCGCTCATTAAGACGGAGTTAGATTCTATGCCAACGGAACTTGACGAACTGCAGCGAAGAATCATGCAGTTGGAAATAGAAGAGGCGGCTCTCAAGAAAGAAGATGACCGTTTGAGTAAAGAGCGTTTGGAAAATCTCCAACAGGAGCTTTCTGAACTTCGTGAGGAATTTGCAGGGCAAAAAGCCCAGTGGGATAATGAAAAAAGTTCGGTTGAGAGATTGCAGAAAATTCGTGAAGAAATTGAGCAGGTGAATCAGGAGATTCAGAAGGCAAAACAGACTTACAATCTGGAACGTGCAGCGGAGCTTCAATATGGAAGACTTCCACAATTAACAAAACAGTTGGAGGAGGAAGAAGATAAGGTTAAGGAACGCGAAATGTCATTGGTTCATGAAAGTGTGACGGATGAAGAGATTGCCAAAATTATTTCTCGTTGGACTGGAATTCCGGTTTCCAAATTAAATGAGAGTGAACGCAACAAAACCTTGCATTTAGATGAAGAACTTCACAAACGAGTGATTGGACAGGATGAAGGTGTCACCAAGGTGACAGAGGCAATTATCCGTTCTAAAGCCGGTATTAAAGACCCAAGCAAACCGATTGGTTCTTTCTTATTCCTGGGCCCTACCGGTGTGGGTAAGACAGAGCTTGCCAAAGCCCTAGCAGAAAGTCTATTTGATGACGAGAGCAACATGGTGCGTATCGACATGAGTGAGTATATGGAGAAGTATTCCGTATCCCGTCTGATTGGAGCGCCTCCGGGGTATGTGGGATATGATGAAGGGGGACAGCTTACAGAAGCTGTTCGTAGAAAACCATATTCCGTCGTGCTTTTTGATGAGGTAGAGAAAGCCCATCCAGATGTATTTAACGTATTATTACAGGTATTGGATGATGGTCGTATTACAGATTCACAAGGTCGCACGGTAGATTTTAAAAATACAATACTCATTATGACTTCTAACATTGGTTCTTCTTATTTGCTGGAAGGAATTGATGCAAATGGAGAGATAAGTTCAGAAGCTGAAAGCATGGTCATGAATGAATTGCGTGCTCACTTTAGACCGGAGTTCTTGAATCGTTTGGACGAAACAATTATGTTCAAACCACTTAGCAAGGCAGATGTGGGACAGATTATTGACTTACTTGTTCGCGATGTCAACAAACGTCTGGTGGAACGTGAGGTTTCCATAGAGCTGACTGACGTGGCAAAAGAGTCTGTGGTAGAAGGCGGATATGAGCCAATGTACGGTGCTAGACCATTAAAAAGATATCTACAAAAACATGTAGAAACTTTGGCTGCAAGACTGCTTTTGGAAGGAAATGTTGGCCGAGGAGATGTGATAGTGATTGATGTGGTAGATGGACATTTGAATGCCAGAGTGAAGAAGTAGAAAGTAATTGTTCGTATACGAAATTTTTTGCATTTTTCTAACGCAAAAATGAATGATTTGGGTTAGATTTCAACTAATTATTTCGTATACGAACATTTTTTTATAAAAAACAAGAAATTTGGCTTAATTCGGGTTAGTTTGTGAATGATTTTTTCAAATAAGCCTAACTATACAATCCCCATACAGAATTCCACTGCAATGGCAACGATGACCACAAGAGCCGAAATAATAAATCCGTGAAGCATTGGCATTGGACCAGATTTACTCATCTGTTTAAAACTAGTGTTGAGACCAATTGCTGCAAGAGCAGAAACCATAAGGAATTTGCTTAAATTTTTTGCGCCTGCGGAAACAGCGACTGGAATGATTCCAAAGCTATTGATAATTGCAAGTGCCAGGAAACCAAGAATGAACCATGGGAATAGGGAAGTAAAGTTAATTTTGCTTTTTGCACTTGATGCATCAGTACCTCCAAGCTCTTTTTGCTTTAAACGGGTGTTAATGATTGCGAAAATCAAGACCACCGGGATAATGGATAGGGTACGTGTTAATTTTACCATGGTAGCAAAATCACCAGCCGCTTCGCTATATGCGAAACCAGCAGCAACTACACTAGAAGTATCATTGACAGCGGTACCAGTCCAAAGACCATAAGCCATATCAGACAGATTCATTGCGCGTCCCATAATTGGGAATAGTACAATCATCGCCATATCAAACAAAAATGTAGCTGACATTGCATAAGCAACATCGTTATCATCAGCATCAACTACTTGAGACAATGCGGCAATTGCAGAGCCACCGCAAATGCCAGTTCCGGCAGAGATTAAATTCGAAAGTTTCCAATTCAGTCCTAATGCCTTTCCTATAAAGTATCCACCACCAAAGCAAGTAAGTAGTGTAAAAATCATAACAACCAAAGAAAGTTTACCAACATTCAAAATCGTTTCAATACTTAAAGATGCACCAAGTAAGATGATGGCAAACTTCAACACCTTTTTGGAAGTAAATTTTAAGCCTGGTGTAAGAATCGCCGGCTTCCAAAAATTATTGATAATCATACCGATGAATAGGGCGATTACTGAGCTACCAATTAAATGAATCGGCAACAGGCCTTCAATCCATTGCGCTACAAATGCAATACATATTGCGATACCAAATCCTGGTAGAACATTCAAAAATTTTTTCATAATACGATGTCTCCTAGTCTTGTTTTTAAAATGCTTTATTAATTATATCAGAAATGTTAAAATATAGAAAGAGTAAAAATAGGGAGACGGGCATGAGTCAGATAATTTTTCATATTGATGTGAATTCTGCTTTCCTTAGTTGGACTGCAGTAGAACAACTGAAAAATGGCTTCGAGCAGGATATCAGAGAAATTCCTGCTATTATTGGCGGTGATCAAAAGGCGCGCCATGGGATTGTGCTGGCTAAGTCTGTCTCAGCGAAAAAATACGGCATTGTAACAGGGGAACCTATTGTAAATGCACTACGAAAATGCCCGGAGATTCAAATGTTTCCGCCGAATCACAGAATGTACAGCGAATATAGTGCAAGATTGATGGAATTTTTGAAAAACTACACTCCGGATATCGAGCAGGTCAGCGTGGATGAATGCTATATGGATTTCACCGGAATTGCGCACAAATTTTCATCGCCGTTTGCAGCAGCAAAAGAAATCAAAGATGCGGTATATGAGAAATTCGGTTTTACAGTAAACATCGGAATTTCAAGCAATCGTCTGCTTGCAAAGATGGCATCGGATTTCGAAAAACCTAACAAGGTGCATACCTTGTGGCCAGAAGAGATTCCAGTGAAAATGTGGCCGTTGCCGGTGTCGGAGTTATATATGGCAGGGCGTTCCAGCGTGGAAGTCTTGCAAAAATTAGAGATACGTACCATTGGGGAACTGGCAAAAGCCAATCCGGATTTGTTGGAATTACATTTAAAAAGCCATGGAAGAACCCTGTGGGAGTTTGCAAATGGAAAAGGCGGCAATAAGGTTGTGCGGGACCATATAGAGAATAAAGGAATTGGAAATTCCACCACCTTACCAAAGGACTTAACCAGTGAGGAGGATGCAAAGCCAATCCTTATGAAACTGGCAGAAAAAGTGGCAGAACGTTTGCGTGGGGAAGGCCAGCGGGCGCAGATGGTGAGCGTGGAGATTAAATACAATACGTTTCAAAGTGTTTCCCATCAGAAGCAGCTGCTAAAGGCAACCAGTAATGGCCAGGTTATTTATGAAAATGCGTGTGAACTGTTCCGAGAATTGTGGAACGGAGAGCCGATTCGTTTACTTGGGATACGCACGTCTAAGCTGGTGGATGATGATGCACCTGAGCAGATGAGTATTTTTGATTATCAAAATGAACTTGCAAGTGCTGATAAGGGCAAACCTACAAAGAATGTGACAGAAAAGTATGAAAAACACGCCAAACTTGATAAAACCATGGATGAGATTCGGAAAAAATATGGAAAAGATGCGATAAAGAGAGGGCAATTTTAAGCTATTTAGGAGGGATATTCAGTAGCATTTCTCCGAAATCTGTGTTATACTATCAGCATGTAAATTTTTCTGAAACGAGGAACCTAAAATGCTGATAAGCGAACGTATCTACAAATACATGGAAGAGAAGAAAATATCTCAGATAGAGTTTTCCAGAAGAACCGGAATCACACAGAGTACGGTTAGCGATTGGAGAAGAAAGGGAACGAATCCGTCTGCTGATAAAATTATGATTATTTGTGAAGTGCTCGGTATTACTCCGTATGAACTGCTCTTAGATACAGACAATAAAAAAATGAAGGAATATAAAGATATCGATCATGTAGTGCTTAACAAAGATTCCAAAGAGTATGCGTTGATCGAGAATTATCAGAAGTTGGATTTAAATGCACAGAGACGTTTGGAAGGTTATATGAATGCATTGATGGATATGAAATAATAAATTTAGAATGAATGGTGTGTCTTGAGGTTGACACACCATTGTTTTTGAGTTAATATAACGCATATACAATAAAGAAAGAAGAAAACGTATGACGGTTGAAGATTTAAGAGAATTGCGAGAAAAAGAGAATATGAGTTACGAGATAATTGCAGAATTATCTGGGATTCCTTTGGAAGTAGTGACTAAGATTTTTACGGGTGAGATAAAAGAACCGCAGTACATGTCACTTCTGGCGATGGAACAAGTCATTGTCCGAAAGAAAAAGTTACCATTTTATTATGATGAGGAGCAAGAACAACCCTGCTTGGTTCGCGAACAGGTAGCCTATAACTTTGATGCAAGAAGATATTGCTTAGACGATGTCAGACAATTATGTGCAGGCGTTCGCGTTGAGATAATAGATGGAAAATTACATACGATGAACACACCAAACCGTATGCATCAGTTTTTGTCAGTAGAGATACTTTTTGCCATGGCATCACATATCGAGAAAAATAACGGAAAATGTCATATTTATACTGCACCATTAGGGGTACGCCTGTTTTCAGATGACAAGACATGGGTGGAGCCGGATATTCTAGTTGTGTGCAAAAGAAAAGAGATACTGACAGAGCAAGGATGTGATGGCGCTCCGGATTTAATTGTTGAGATTGTATCCCCGAACAATTATTTTCATGATTATGTGAGGAAAATGATAAAGTACCAGCAAGCTGGTGTAAGAGAATATTGGATTGTGGACCCAAGAATAGAACGTGTTTCGGTTGCTTGTTTTGAAGACACCGAGAAAAATGCAGAATATCATTATAATGATGTTATTCCCTCTTATGTTTTAGAAGGATTTGAGATTCGGGTAGCAGATTTTATTGATAAATTTACCGAATAAAAATCTGCTATATGAAAAATGACTAGTAAAAAATGCTAGTCATTTTTTTGCTTATTTTTTGAATCTGTGCTATCATATAAATAACTATGTGGAAAAATAGGAGGCTTCTATTATGAAACTGACAAAATTATTGGAAAGATTAGATTACAAGGTACTGCAAGGCAGTGATGAGATAGAGATTACAGAGCTTACGAATGATTCGAGAAATGTAAAGGAAGGCAGTGTATTTGTCTGTATTACAGGTGCTGTAAGAGACGGACACGATTTCGTGCAGGAGGTTGCAGAAAAAGGTGCAACAGCCGTAATCGTAGAGAAGGAAGTGGAAGCTCCGGAACAAGTGACAGTGATTAAAGTAGAAGATACGAGATACGCATTGGCACTCACATCAGCGGCATATTTTGGATATCCGGCAGATGAGCTAAAGGTTATTGGTATTACGGGAACCAAAGGAAAGACCACCACGACCTACATGGTGAAATCCATTCTGGAAGGTGTAGGACATAAAGTGGGGTTGATTGGAACCATCGAGGCAATTATTGGGGATGAGATTATTCCTGCAAAAAATACCACACCGGAATCCTTCACGATCCACCAGTATTTCAGAAAGATGGTAGATGCGGGATGTACTGCAGTGGTTATGGAGGTTTCATCTCAGGGACTCATGCTTCACAGAACAGCCGGAATTCCATTTGAAATTGGAATTTTCACAAACCTTGGAGAAGACCACATTGGTCCGAATGAGCATAAGGATTTTGATGATTACAAACGTTGCAAGGGACTTTTATTCAAGCAATGTAAAATTGGTATTGCAAATGTAGATGATGCGCATTTTGCAGATGTGTTTAAAGAAGCAACTTGTAAGATAGAAACCTTTGGTTTTTCAGAAAAAGCAGATTTGCGTGCCAATGACGTGAAGTTGGTGTCAAGCCCGGGACATCTGGGAGTTGCTTATCAGGCAAGCGGACTTTTAAATTTTGATGTGGAAATAGATATTCCTGGTACCTTTAGTGTATATAACTCGCTGACTGCCATTGCTGTATGCCGACATTTTGACGTGCCGGTAGCAAAGATTGCGGAAGCGTTAAAAATAGCAAAAGTGAAAGGTCGCATCGAGATGGTGAAGGTGTCAGAGGATTTTACGCTGATGATTGACTATGCACATAATGCAATGAGTCTGGAAAGCTTGCTTACCACCTTAAAGGAATATAATCCGAAGCGTCTGGTATGTCTTTTCGGATGTGGAGGGAATCGCGCGAAGGCAAGACGTTTTGAGATGGGAGAGGTGTCAGGAAATCTGGCAGATTTAACCATTATTACCTCTGATAATCCGCGTTTTGAAGAACCGCAGGATATTATCAATGATATCAAAACAGGTATCGGCAAAACAAACGGAAAATATGTGGAAATCATTGACCGAAAGGAAGCCATTCGTTATGCAATCGATGAGGCACAGGTTGGTGATGTGATTGTGTTGGCTGGAAAAGGCCACGAGGATTATCAGGAAATCAAGGGCGTGAAATATGATATGGATGAGCGCGTGTTGATTGCCGAAGTTGTCAAAGAAAGTAAGAGAGAGAACTTAATCCGATAAGATGCATTTGGATTTCGAGTAAAGATAAAGAAAAGGAGCAGTACACATGTACGCGAAGGTTATCGTAGACATTGTTCATGAACAACTGGATAAAGTATTCGAGTACCACATTCCTTCTGATTTAGAAGGAGTGCTAAAAGTGGGCATGGAAGTAGTTGCACCTTTTGGAAATGGAAACCGAGAGATTAGCGGTTACATTGTAGAAATCAGTGAGTCCTGTGAGTTTGACCCTGAAAAGGTCAAGGATATTCTCAGACCGGCATCCAAGAGAAATGCCATTGAAGAGAACTTAATTGCACTTGCAGCATGGATGAAGGAACACTACGGTGGAACCATGATTCAGGCGCTAAAGACGGTTCTGCCTGTAAAGAAAGAAACGGTGATACGTGAAAAGCGATATGTCCGTTTACTGCTGGGTGAAGAAGCGGGCAGGGCAAAGTTGGCAGAGTTCTTAAGTGATTTGCGCATGAAATCCAGAGCGAGAGTGATGGCAGCGCTTTTGGAAAATCAGGTGTTAGAGCAGGACTTTATTATAAAGAAACTAAATGTTTCAAAATCCGTGATCGATGCCTTAGATAAACAAGGTGTAGTAAGGATTGAATCGGAGCAGGTTTTTCGCAATCCGATTAAGGAAAGTAAAGCCGTATGGGAGCCAATTGAATATAATGAAGAACAGCAGAATGCCATTGACCGATTCCGTGAAGACTATTTAAAAGGGGAAAAGAAAACTTACCTTTTGTATGGTGTAACCGGAAGTGGTAAGACAGAAGTATATATGGAAATGATTGCCCGTGTTCTTCGTGACGGCAAGCAGGCAATTGTACTGATACCGGAAATTGCATTGACCTATCAGACATTAATGCGTTTTTATAGAAGATTTGGCAATCGCATTTCCATTTTGAATTCGAGAATGACGGATGGGGAACGCTACGATCAGATGATGCGTGCAAAAGAGGGCGCAATCGACATTATGATTGGACCACGTTCTGCATTGTTTACACCGTTTCCAAATCTGGGATTGATTGTCATAGATGAAGAGCATGAGCATACTTATAAAAGTGAGCAGATACCAAGATTTCACGCGAGAGAAACGGCAATCAAACGGGCAGAATTAGAGGGCGCAGTTGTGGTGCTTGGTTCAGCAACGCCGTCACTAGAGAGTTTTTATCGCGTTCAGTGCGGAGAATATGAAATGTTTACTTTAAAGGAACGTTCCAAAAAACAAAGTCTTCCGGAAGTCTATACCGTGGATATGCGGGAAGAATTAAAAGCAGGAAACCGTTCCATTTTGAGTGATAAATTGCGAGAACTGATGAGGGACCGTTTGGATAAAAAGCAGCAGATGATGTTATTTATCAACCGCAGAGGGTATGCAGGATTTATCTCTTGCCGTTCCTGTGGTTATGTGGCAAAATGTTCTCATTGTGATGTGTCTTTGACATCACATCGAGGCGGAAAATTGGTGTGCCATTATTGTGGATATGAAGAGAAAATGCAAGAGGTTTGTCCGGAATGCGGCTCCAAACATATTGGTGGCTTTCGGGCAGGCACACAGCAGATAGAGGATTTAGTAAAGGCAGAGTTTCCACAGGCCAGAGTGCTGCGTATGGATATGGATACCACTAGGGAAAAAGATGGCTTTGAAAAGATTTTGGAGGCCTTTGCAAATGGTGATGCCGATATCTTGATTGGAACCCAGATGATAGTGAAGGGACATGATTTTCCAAATGTCACTTTGGTAGGCGTGCTGGCGGCAGATTTATCCTTGTATGCGGATGATTACCGTGCAGGTGAGAGAACCTTCCAGTTGCTCGCGCAGGCAGCAGGACGGGCAGGAAGAGGCAGTGAAAAGGGTGAGGTTGTGATTCAAACCTACAGTCCGGATCACTATGCCATTGAGACTGCAGCAAAGCAGGATTACGAGGCATTTTATGAGGAAGAGATTTCATATAGAAAATTAATGGGATATCCGCCGGTGGACCAACTGTTGGCAATTCTGGCAGAAGGTGAGGATGAGGAGCTTCTTGAAACAGCCTGCTCTTATTTGAAAAAATATGCAGAGCGAGTAGGCAAACAGGAAGTGCATGTCATCGGTCCGGCAAGTCCATATGTTGGTAAGGTGAACAACGTGCACCGAAGGGTTTTGTATTTCAAGCATCCTAAATATGAAATGCTGACCTCAATGAAGGATAAATTAGAGCAATATATTGAAGTAAATGCAGGGTTTAAGAAGCTCCGCATACAGTTTGATTTTAACCCAATGGGTATATTTTAGTAACTATTCAGAGCCAACCTCGAAAACACGTTGTGTTTTCTCAGTGTGGCGTATCCGCCAAATAAAATTTTAAAAACATGCTTAAAAATGCAAGCATTTTACGTCTGTTTTATAAAATTTTGCTTGGCTCTGAACAGTTACATATTTTAAAAAGGAGACTAGTAAAAATGGCAATTAGAGAAATTCGAACAATGGGTGATGAGGTACTTACGAAAGTATGTAAAGAGGTCAAGATGATGACACCGCGTACAGCAATTTTGATTGAGGATATGCTAGATACCATGTATGAAGCACAGGGTGTTGGCTTGGCGGCGCCACAGGTTGGAGTACTTCGAAGAATTGTAGTGATTGATGTTGGAGAAGGCCCAATTATCTTAATTAATCCGGAGATTTTGGAAACCAGCGGGGAACAAACAGGAGATGAAGGATGCTTAAGCGTTCCTGGAAAGGCAGGCTGTGTTACACGTCCAAATTACGTAAAAGTAAAAGCTTTGGATGAAAATATGGAAGAAGTTGTCTATGAAGGAGAAGGTTTGCTTGCAAGAGCCTTTTGTCATGAGATTGACCATTTAGACGGACATTTATACGTGGAAAAAGTGGAAGGAGAAATTCACGATGTAACGTATGAAGATGAGGAAATGGAAGAAGAATAAGGAGGAAGGCTAATGAAAGTAATTTTTATGGGAACTCCTGATTTTTCCGTGGGAACTTTGGAGGCTTTGGTAGAAGCAGGACACGAAGTGGTACTTGCAGTTACTCAGCCGGACAAACCAAAAGGCAGAGGAAAAGAGATGCAGTTCACACCTGTGAAGGAGTGTGCACT
>JAZOMR010000042.1:0-2599 GCA_045654105.1 Faecalimonas sp.
AATCGTTTATCGTTGTCAATATTGTGAAGAGAAATATAGAAGATAAGACGTTTTCATAGGACTGCTCTGCAGTCCTTTTTTTGTGATTTACTCTTCAGTACCACCTATACATTAGGCATAGGCGTGTTTTCTTGTCATTTACTTCCAGTACGTTAGTCATAGGCGTGTTTTCTTGTCATTTACTTCCAGTACGTTAGTCATAGGCGTGTTTTCTTGTCATTTATTACCAGTACCTTAGGCGTAGATGTGTTTTCTTGTCATTTATTACCAGTACCTTAGGCGTAGATGTGTTTTCTTGTCATTTATTGCCAGTGCCTTAGGCGTAGAGGTAGTTTTGATGAAAATTTGCCTAATGAATTAGGCGTATATAAAATAATGTGTGTTTTACATGATAAAACCAGAAATTATGTCAAAATTTTTAGGCGCAGACAATAAGACATGTTCTCTACGCCTAAACACCAAGAAAAATTGGATAGTTTTTTAATCAAAAACTTGCATATGCCCAACAACATTAAATAAAAGTAGAAACATAAAAATAAAAGTCCAGAAAAACAAGTTCTGGACTTTTTCTTCACATCAAACTTAGAACCAAAATGGATTCTAAGTTTTTAAATTCAAGCAAGACGATAAGCCGGGTTATGTCGTTGAACGGTCATCTATCTAGACCTGCTGTTGCCAACAGGCTCAAGCAACCTACCTAAAACGTGACGGGCCGCCACATGGTTTTTATTCGGTTTTGCTTCGGATGGGGTTTACATATGCCCCTCTTGTTACCAAGAAGGCGGTAGTCTCTTACACTGCCCTTCCACCCTTACCTAAGTTTTCAGACATATCTGGAAACTTAGGCGGTACATTTCTGTTGCACTATCCTTGGAGTCGCCTCCACCGGCCGTTAACCGGCATCCTGCCCTATGAAGCCCGGACTTTCCTCTCCTGCGGCCTTTCGGCACTTGCAGCAGCGACCGTCTGTCTTACTTCAATCCTTTGTGATTCTACCACTATTATTTACAATTGTAAAGAAGTTATATTCTATTCCACAACAACATCATCAATCAAATCTTCTCCATCTGCTGCGGTTGTGGCCAGCGCATCACATCTTTCATTCTGAGGATGTCCATCATGCCCTTTCACCCAGATAAATGTAACATCGTGCTGCTCCTTTGCTTTTAACAAGCGTTTCCACAAATCTACATTTTTTACTGGTTCATTTTTTCCGCGTTTCCAACCCTTTTGGAGCCAACTGTCAATCCATTTCTGATTAAATGCATCTACCAAATACTTGGAATCCGAATACAATTCCACAGTACACGGTCTATTCAGTGCTTCCAATCCTACAATTGCAGCCATTAATTCCATGCGGTTGTTTGTCGTCTTCTTATATCCACAGGAATACTCCCTTGTATGAAGCTGCCCTTTGCCATCCACATACTCTAAAACGGTTCCGTATCCACCTGGTCCATCCGGATTTCCACGTGCCGCGCCGTCTGTAAATATTTTTACTAACATATCTTTCACCTACTTCATATCTTCTAACAATTGACGCACATGTTCTTCCTTGGTCGCCCAGCTTGTACAGAATCGAACAACACTATTTTCAGCATCATATCGCATCTGATATTCGTAGCTATATTTAGCATCTAATTCCTGTAATTTCTTATCCGACACAATTACAAATTGCTGGTTTGTCGGACTATTTGCATAAAACTTGTACCCCAGTTCTTCCAAACCTTCTTTTAAGATTTCTGCCATTTTCATTGCATGTGCTGAGATTTCAAAATACAGACCATCTTTGAATAATTCTAAAAACTGTATCCCTAACAATCTACCTTTCGCAAGCATGCCACCCTTTTGTTTGATAATATAACGGAAATCCTCCTGCAATGCCGGATTGGTAATCACAACCGCCTCACCAAACATGGCGCCCACTTTTGTTCCTCCGATATAGAACACGTCACAATTCTTTGCAATGTCTTCTATCGTCATATCATTGTCTTTTGACATTAAACCATATCCAAGACGTGCACCGTCCAAAAACAGATACATATTGCACTCATCACATGCCTTGCGTATTGCTTCCAATTCTGCTTTTGAATAGATGGTTCCAAGTTCTGTTGGATTGGAAATGTAAACTAATTTCGGTTGCGCGATGTGCTCATGGGAACCGTCCTCCCAATGCAACTTATGTTGCTCACGAATCTGGTCCGCACTAAGTTTTCCATCTTTTCCTTCAATAGCAAGCACCTTGTGTCCTGTCGCTTCAATGGCACCTGTTTCATGCACATTGATATGCCCTTCCTTCACACATAGAACTGCCTGATGTGGACGCAAAATAGAAGAAATTACGGTCAAATTGGCCTGTGTTCCCCCAACAAGAAAATGTACCTGTGCATTCTCGCATTTACACACTTTCTTAATCGCTTCCCTTGCAGCTTCACAATATTCATCCTCACCATATCCACAGGTCTGAACCATATTGGTCTCTGCCAATGCTTGCAGAATTCGTGGGTGAGTTCCTTCCAAATAATCACAATTAAAACGTATCATCTTTCTCTCCTCCTTGGGACATTATAACATAATTGTTTCAAAGAGAACATAATAA
>JAZOMR010000043.1:0-8838 GCA_045654105.1 Faecalimonas sp.
AGAGAGACAGCCAAGAAACTATACGGTGATGTTCTGGTAAATAGTGTGACCAGACTGGAGAAATTCTCTGCCTGTGCATACGCCCATTTCCTTACATATGGGCTCCACCTGAAGGAACGGGAGGAATATCAATTCCAGGCCGTAGATTTGGGAAATCTTTGTCATAGCTCACTAGAGCGATTTTCGAAGAAAATCGAGCAGGAGGGGTATGGCTGGGGCGATATACCGGAGGATAGACAGGAAGAGCTGATTCAAGAAAGTGTGGATGAGAGTATTGTAGATTACAGCAATTCCATTCTGTATAGCTCGGCAAGAAATGAGTATATCATTACAAGACTGAAACGGATGCTGCGTCGCACCATATGGGCGTTAAAAAAACAACTGGGAAAAGGAGATTTCAAACCGAAAGGATATGAGGTTGCCTTTGGCGGTGTGCGAGAACTTTCCACATCCCATATCCAGTTAGACGAACTGGGTAAAATGGTGCTTCGCGGGAAAATAGACCGCATTGATACCTATGAAGATGAGGACCACATTTACGTCAAGATTGTGGACTATAAGACGGGAAAGCAGGTCTTTGATTTAGGTGAACTTTGCTATGGACTGCAAATGCAGTTAGTTGTATATATGAATGCTGCCATGGAAATGAGTCAGCAGGAGAGTGAAGGAAAGCAGATTATTCCTGCGGGACTATTCTATTACCGTGTGCAAGACCCGATTGTGGAAAAAGTGCAGGATGAAGAGGTGTTAGAGGATGCCTTCTTGAAGGAACTGCGCCCAGATGGGATTGTGCTGAATTCGCCGGAGGTTATTGGACATTTAGACAGGGAAATTGACCAGTCATCACAGGTGATTCCGGTAACCAAGAATAAAAATGGTACTCTTGCGAAGGCTTCTAAAGTTTTATCTGAGGAAGAGTTTGCAATTATTTCCGAGTTTGCCAATCAACAGGTTAGAAAGGTTGGGAAACAGATATTGCAAGGAGAAGCAAGTGTTTCGCCATACAAGCTAGACCAGCAGTCCGCTTGCAAATATTGTCCTTATCAGGCAATTTGTGGCTTTGACGAGAAAATAGATGGATACGAATATCGGGAATTAGAAAAGCTGAAGGCGGAAGAAGCCATGGAAATCATGCGGGAGGAGGCTGCAAAATGGGAGTAAGATTTACGAAGGAACAACAGCAGGTAATTGACTTGCGAAACCGCAATATTCTTGTGTCTGCAGCGGCCGGTTCCGGAAAAACAGCGGTACTGGTTGAACGAATTATCACCCGCTTAACCAAAGATGCTTCGCCCCTTAATGTGGACCAACTATTAATTGTAACCTTTACGGAAGCAGCTGCGTCAGAGATGAAGGAGCGTATTCATAGTGCCATCGAAAAGGCATTAATGGAGCAGCCGGACAATGTGCATCTGCAGCAGCAGGCAACGCTGATTCATCAGGCCCAGATTACAACCATTCATAAATTTTGTTTGTCTGTGATTCGGGAACACTTTCATACCATTGATTTGGATCCGGGATTCCGCGTAGGTGAAGAGGGCGAATTAAAACTGTTACGTCAGGATGTAGTTTGCGATGTATTAGAGCAGGCGTTTGAGGAAGCAGCCCCGGAATTTTTGACCTTTGTTGAATGCTTTTCCACAGGGAAGGACGATAAAAATTTAGAAGAGCTCATTTTACGTTTGTATGAATTTTCAAGAAGCTATCCGAATCCAGACACATGGCTTACCCTGTGTGCTCAGCAGTATGACATTGGTTCGGGAGAGGAGCTGGAAGCAAAAGCATATGTGCAGGAATTTCTGGACGAGGTGCGGGAAAATCTGCAGTACATGAAGAGTCTCTTAGAGCATGGAATCAAAGTTTGCAGAGAAGAACAGGGACCGATTGCATACGAGAAGACGTTGCAATCTGATTTGGAACAGATAGAACTCCTATGTGCAGCGAAAGGCTTTACAGAAATGAAACGGGCAATCACCCATATCGAATGGCAGAAATTGGGCTCCAACAGAGGAATTATTGTGGATGATGCAAAGCTTCTTCATGTGAAAGATATTCGAGACGAAGTGAAGGGATATATCAAAAAGCTGGTGGAAAATTATTTCTATGATGAGTTGGAAAACCTGGCAGAGGATATGTCGGCTGTTCATGGTAATATGAAGATGTTAACCGGTCTGGTTGCACGCTTTGCGGAGCAGTTTGCAGAGGAGAAAAGAAAGAAGAATCTCATTGATTTCAGCGATATGGAACAGTATGCCTTGCAGATACTGACGAGGGAGGAAAATGGTAATTTTATTCCAAGTGAGGTTGCAGAAAGTTATCAGCAGAAGTTCGCAGAAGTCATGATTGATGAATACCAGGACAGCAACTATGTGCAGGAAGCTATTTTGACCAGTGTTTCCGGTGTGTCGAATGGCGTTTACAATATCTTTATGGTTGGAGACGTAAAACAAAGCATCTATCGTTTCCGCTTGTCAAGACCAGAGCTTTTTATGGAAAAATTTAATTCCTACAGCACATTGGACAGTGAGAAACAGCGCATAGATTTGCATAAGAATTTCCGTAGCAGGAAAGAGGTCTTAGACAGTACCAATTTTGTGTTTCAGCAGATTATGGTGCCACGTCTGGGTGGAATTGATTATGATGACAAGGCAGCCTTGTATGTGGGTGCAGATTACGAAGAGAAACCGGATAAGGAGGCGGAGGTTCTACTGATTGAAGTGCTGGAGAGCAAAGCAAAGGAACGGATTGAGGTGGAGGCAGAGGCAATTGCCAGACGGATTAAAAGTTTGATGGCAGGTCATACGGTCTTTGATAAAAAGACAGGGGAATACCGTCCGGTTCGATATGGTGATATGGTAATTCTAACCCGAAGTGCTAAGGGGTGGACGGAAAGTTTCTCCAAGGTGTTGGGAGATGCAGGCATTCCAACCTATGCATGTTCACAGGAAGGGTATTTTGAAACGCCGGAGATACAGATTGCGTTAAACTATCTACAGGTGCTGGATAATCCAAGACAGGATATCCCGCTTACAGCAGTTCTGACTTCTATGTTTGCCCAAATTACCAGCGAGGAGCTTGCAATCATTCGAAGTAGCAATCAGGAAAAGACCATGTATGATTGCATTTGTCATTATGCAAAATACGGACAGAATAAAGTGATTAAAGAGCGACTTGAACAATTTCTGTCCACGTTAAATCATTATAGAAATCGTGTTCCATATATGGCAATTCACGTGCTCCTGTGGCAGATTCTGGAGGAGACCGGATATCGTGATTACGTATCAGCACTTCCTGGCGGAGAACAAAGAGCGGCCAATTTGGAAATGCTTGTGGAGAAGGCCGTTGCTTTTGAAGGAACCAGTTACAAAGGACTGTTTAATTTCGTACGCTATATGGAGCAGTTGAAAAAATACGCGGTTGATTATGGGGAAGCTAATCTTATGGATGAAAATGCAGATGTGGTAAGTCTGATGACCATCCATAAAAGTAAGGGCTTAGAATTCCCGATTGTTTTTGTGGCAGGAATGGGTAAGCAATTCAACATGCAGGATACCAAAAAGAGCCTTGTATTACATTCTGAATTGGGCGTCGGTGTGGATGCCATTGATCCAATTGCACGTACTAAGACAACAACATTTTTGAAGAAAATGATTCAACTGAGGGAAGCAAGGGAGACAACTGCAGAGGAATTGCGTGTCCTTTATGTGGCCATGACGCGAGCAAAGGAGAAATTGATTTTGACAGGCACCGTAGCAGATTTGGCAAAGGAAGTGGATAAGTGTGCAGTCCTTCAGGGATATGAAGGCACGCAGCTTCCATATTATCATCTGGCCAAAGCTGTAAAATACATGGATTGGATTTTACCTGCATTATACCGTGACAGTTGTATGCGGAGCGAGATTCCATTTGTAGTCAAAAAAATAACACTGGAGGATTTGGCAGAACAAGAGGCTGAGGAACAGCTGGTCAATCTGATTACAAAGGATGTACTACAGCAGTGGGATACGGATGTGGTCTATGCCTCAGAAATGAAACAGCAGATTGCAGAGCAATTTTCTTATGTGTATCCATTTGAAAACAGTCAGGTGGTGAAACAAAAACTCTCTGTTTCCGAGTTGAAGAAACGCATGTATATGGAGCAGGAAGGTGAGGAAATCTTCAAAGAGGAAGATGTGATTCCGCTACTGCCAAAATTCCTGCAAGAAGAGACGGAACTTACGGGTGCATCAAGAGGTACGGCCTACCATAAGTTGCTTGAACTTTTGGATTTTTCAAAGGATTATGATGAGGACAGCCTTTTAATCACCGTCGAGAAATTTGTTTCAGAAGGATTTCTATCAGAGGAAATGGCAGCGTGCATTGATATCTACGATATACAGAGTTTCCTTCGTTCATCTATTGGAAAACGTGTGCAAGCAGCCAGCAGGAGAGGCACCTACCACGCGGAACAACCATTTGTCATGAGTTTTGATGCCAATCGAATATACACAGATGTGGATGAAGCGCAATGTGTGCTTGTGCAGGGAATTGTGGATGTTTACTTTGAAGAGGACGGACAGCTGGTAGTGCTTGACTACAAGACGGATAGAGTACGAGAGCCTTTAGAATTGGTAGGACGATATCATACGCAGCTTGACTATTATGCAGAGGCGCTTCATAAGCTAACAGGAAAACCAGTGAAGGAAAAGGTGATTTACTCATTTGCTTTACATGAAGAAATCAGTTGCTAATTGGAATAAATATGTAAAAAAGGGAAATCCTCTTACCAAAAAGGGAAAGGGGATTTTTCTATGTCTAAGAAAAAACAAAAAGAAATTCGCATGTCAGAGCTTACGGAAGAAGAAAAGATGAAATATGAAGTAGCAGAGGAGCTTGGACTTTTAGATAAAGTGTTAAAGGAAGGCTGGCGTTCTCTGACATCTAAAGAGACCGGGAAAATTGGAGGATTAGTCACAAAGAAGCGCCGAGATATGAGAGTTGAAAAATAGAACATAATCTGTTATAATCAAGAGACTGAAGAAAATCAGGTGAGGTTATGAACGAGAAAATTCAAGTATTAGATTTAGAAATTGACAATCTTTCAGCGAAAGATGCCATGAAGCTTATTATGGACTATATGGGAACGGAACCGGTAAGTGTAATTGAGATGGTTACAATGAACACTCTTGGAAAGTTCCAACAGGACGAAGAGGCAAATGCCATGTTCCAATCCTTCGAACTTGCCCTTGCAAGTGACAAGGGAATCTTGCAGGCGGCTGGTGTGAAAGAAGAACGCCGTTTGAAAGAAGTGGAAGAATTGCTCATTATCAAGATGGTAATGAGATATCTTCATAAGAATGGGATTAAGGTATTTTTGTTGGCTGAGAATGGTGCAGATTTAGAGAAGCTGGAAGGCTACATGAACGAAGATTATGCCAATATTCAGATTGTAGGGACTGCTACTTTGGAAGAAAACGCAGTATCAGACGATATGCTTTTGAATCTGGTGAATGGCGCAGAAGTAGACTGTGTTCTTTCTACTTTACCTTCTCCATCTGAGGAAGAATTCATTTATCGCAACAAAACCCTTGTCAATGCAAGAGTTTGGTTGGGGTTTGGAGATCTGCTCGGAGAGATGCGAAAGCAGAAAAATGTATTTCAAAAAATCAAAGAATTTGTCTTAAGACAGATTTTAAAGAGAGAAATGGCGAAAAAAGGGGAAAATGCATAAAAAAATGCCAAATTCCCCTTTATTTTTTTGCGATTTTGCATTAATATGATAAAAGGTTAAGTTTTACGGAGGGATAAAGATGATTTCGAACCAAATTCTTCAAAGTACAATTGATGGATTGAAAGAGATTACTCAAATTGATTTACATGTTTTCGATATAGAAGGCAAGGTGCTTGCAAGTACATATGGGAATGCAACAGAATATATGGGCAAGGTGTCTGATTTTGTAAAATCTTCTGCAGACAATCAAGAAGCGAAAGGATGTCATTTATACAAGATTTATGATGAGGGACAGCTAGAATATATTTTGGTGGCAGCAGGCAATGGCAATGAAGTTCAGACTATTGGTAGAATGGCAGCTTTTCAATTAAAAAGTCTTTTGGTTGCATATCAGGAACGATTTGACAAGGATAATTTCTTTAAGAATTTACTACTTGACAACCTGCTATTGGTAGATATTTACAATCGTGCAAAAAAATTGCATGTTGACACAGATGTGAGACGTGTTATCTTTATTATTGAAATGCCAAGCGATAAGGAGACGAATGTCTTAGAACAGGCTAGAAATGTTCTTGGCTGTCAAACGAAGGATTTCGTTACCGCTGTGGATGAGAAGAATATTATTATCGTAAAAGAAGTGAAAGAAGCCCAAGGATATGCAGAAATGGACCAGTATGCAAAAGCGACATTGGAAGTCTTAGAGCAGGAATGTGAAGCAAACTTCCACATTGCATACGGAACCATTGTAAGCGATATCAAAGAGGTTTCCAAATCCTATAAAGAAGCACAGCTTGCATTGGATGTGGGTAAAATTTTCTTCAGTGAGAAAAATGTGATTGCCTACAATACTTTGGGAATCGGACGTCTTATTTATCAGCTTCCGGTCCCGCTTTGTAAGATGTTTATCCGTGAGATATTTGAGGGAAAATCACCGGACGACTTCGATGAGGAGACGTTGACAACGATTAATAAATTTTTTGAAAACAGCTTAAATGTTTCAGAAACCTCCAGACAGTTGTATATTCACAGAAACACTTTGGTGTACCGATTGGATAAGATTCAGAAAAGCACAGGACTGGACCTTCGTGTGTTTGAAGATGCAATTACATTCAAAATTGCGTTGATGGTAGTGAAATATATGAAATATATGGAGACAGTGGAGTATTAATAATTTAGGAGGAGCGTATGATAGAATTAAAAGAAGTTACAAAGGAGTACGCAAAGGGGATTGCCGCGCTCAATGGAGTAAGCCTTAAGATTGAGCAAGGAGAGTTTGTATTCATTGTAGGGGATAGTGGTTCCGGCAAATCAACTTTGATTCGTCTTCTTTTGAAGGAATTAGAACCGACATCAGGAAAAATTGTAGTGATGGGAAAGGATTTGGGCAAATTAAAACATAAAGCCATCCCATATTATCGTAGAAAGATGGGAGTTGTATTCCAAGATTTCCGTTTATTACAAGATAGAAATGTATATGAAAATATTGCTTTTGCACTTCGTGTTACGGAGACACCGACACGTGTGCTTAAGAAAAAAGTACCAGCCGCACTTTCTTTGGTAGGTCTGGCTCAGAAATATAAATCAAATCCAAAAGAATTATCCGGTGGTGAGCAACAGAGAGTTGCGATTGCAAGAGCAATTGTCAATGAACCATCCATTCTTTTGTGTGATGAGCCAACAGGAAACCTTGACCCGGTAAACTCATGGGAAATCATGAAGCTTTTGGAAGAGGCAAACCAGAGAGGCACAACAGTTGTCGTTGTTACACACAACCATGAAATTGTTGAGGCAATGAAAAAACGTGTAATCACAATGCAGAAAGGGAACATTGTGAGTGATACGAAAAAGGTGGTGCGTAAATAATGAGAATCAGTACAGTTAGATATACAGTAAAACAGGGGCTTCGAAATATTTCAAGAAATAAAATGTTTTCCATCGCATCCATTGCAACGATGGCAGCATGCATTTTCTTGTTTGGTGTATTTTACTCAATCATAACCAATTTCCAATATCTCGTTGAAAAGGCAGAGGAAAGTGTTGCGATTGTTGTTTTCCTAGATGAGGATATTACAAAAAAACAAAGAGAAAATATTGAGAAAAAACTGAGTAAAAGAGAAGAAGTATTAGAAGTCAAATATGTTTCAGCAGATGAAGCATGGGAAGAATTTAGAAAAGACTATTTGGGTGAAAACAGTGATTTGGCTGATGGCTGGACAGAAAACCCATTGGAGCATTCTGACAACTTTGAAGTTTATATGAAGGATGTAGAAAAACAGGCGGAATTGGTTAAGTATGCAGAAGGTCTAGACGGCGTACGTAAGGTAAACAAATCTGAGCTTGTTGCAGATGCACTGACGAGTGTTAATATGTTAATCGCTTATGTATCCGGTGCAATTATTTTAATTTTGCTTGCGGTAGCTATCTTCTTGATTAACAACACCGTTAATATGGGTATTACTATACGTAAGGAAGAAATTGCGATTATGAAATACATTGGTGCAAAGGATTCCTTTGTAAGAGCACCATTTGTTTTAGAAGGTGTGATTATCGGCGTGGTAGGTGCAGCTATTCCACTGGTATTGCTTTACTTCGCATATGAAAAAGCGATTAATTACATTCTGACGAAATTTACAATATTTAGTACTATACTAAATGTGGATTTCTTACCTGCGTCAGCAGTTTACAAAACATTACTTCCAGTGGGATTATTACTTGGAGTAGGAATTGGTTTTGTAGGAAGTTTCTTTACGATTAAGAAACATTTGAAAGCATAGGAGTTATATTAATGGAGCAGTTCGAGCAAATAGAGCATATCAAACAAAAACAAAAGAACAACTTCTGGAAAGGGGCGCTTTGCGGCGCCCTTGCTATGTTAGCAGTAAGTTTAATTGTGGGGGGCATACTTGTTATTTCTTCTCTGTTGAAAAGAAGTACCGCGAACGGGGAAGACGGGATTGTATCTGGCCGTACACTCTGGAAGCTTGAGGCAATACAGGACCTGATTGATAAATATTATCTCTATTCTGATGAAGTGGATACTGAAGTGTTGCAGGACTATCTTGTGAAAGGATATGTAAATGGTCTGCAGGAACCATATTCGGTATACTACGATCAGGCAGAGACAACAG
>JAZOMR010000044.1:0-3148 GCA_045654105.1 Faecalimonas sp.
TCAAGATATTTCCTGTGTGGGACAATGTTCCCTTACGGTAGCACTTCCAATTATCTCAGCATGCGGAGCCGAAACCTGTGTGCTTCCGTCGGCAGTGTTATCCACACATACAGGAGGATTTACAGGTTATACATTCCGTGATCTCACAGAAGATATGCCAAGCATTAAAGACCACTGGGTAAAAGAGAATCTAAAATTTGATGCGGTTTATACAGGTTATCTTGGAAGCACGAAACAGATAGACTATGTGGCCGATATCATGGCATCAGTTGGGAATGAAGCTTGTGTCAAAGTGGTTGACCCGGCTATGGCAGATAACGGGAAATTATACTATGGTTTTGACATGGAGTTTGTAGAAAGCATGAAGGGTCTCTGTGCAAAGGCAGACTATGTGATGCCAAACATTACAGAAGCATGCTTCCTGACAGGAGTAGAATATAAGGAAGAATACGACAGAGCGTATGTCGATTTGTTGCTAGAGAAATTAACCGCATTGGGGTGTAAAAACTTGATTTTTACTGGGATTTCTTATGAACCAGATAAAACAGGTGTGGTTGTATTAGAGAATGGAACATATTCATATTATGAACATGAAAAATTAGCAAATAGTTGTCATGGAACAGGTGACATTTTTGCATCGGCTTTCGTGGGTTCATTAATGAGAGGTAAAACAGCATCGGAAGCGGCAAAGATTGCTGCAGATTATGCAGTAGAATGTATTAAGAAAACAGCAGAGTTGGATAACCATTGGTACGGAGCAGCATTTGAACCAGTACTTGGAAAACTGATTTCAGCATTGGATAAATGATGGGGGAGGGCTATTATGGAAAGAAGAAATACTAGGTTAATTAAACTTGCTCAGACAGCATTAGTTGCAGCCTTATGTTATGTGACATTTACATTTTTACAGATTAAGATTCCAATGCCGGGAGGAGATGCAACATCCATACACATAGGAAATGCGGTATGTGTCCTTGGGGCATTACTGCTTGGGGGTTGGTACGGAGGAATAGCAGGAGCAATTGGAATGGCGATAGCAGATATTATGGATCCGGTTTATATTACGGTTGCACCGAAGACCTTTGTTTTAAAACTTGCTATTGGGTTGATTGTGGGATTAGTAGCACATAAGATTGCAAAGATTAATCAGAATACAGACAAAAAGTACGTTTTCAAATGGAGTGTGTTGGCTTCTGTAGCAGGACTTGGATTTAATGTGATTGCAGATCCACTGGTTGGATATTTCTATAAACAATATATTATGGGGCAACCGCAGCAAATGGCTTCTGTTCTTGCAAAATGGAGTACTGCAACTACATTTGTAAATGCAGTTATTTCCACAATACTAGTGGCAGTTGTATATAATGCATTGAGACCGATATTGATTCGAAGTGGAATTATTTCAGTACAGAAGAAAGAAAACTAAAAATTTCCTCCATATGAGCTTTCATATGGGGGAAATTTTTTGAGGGTTTTAGTAATTTTCAGCTTTTCTTTCGAAATAAGCTTTAGGGTGAGCACATGTTGGGCAAACCTCAGGAGCAGCTTCACCTAAGTGGATATAACCACAGTTGCGGCATTTCCATCCTAATGGAGATTCACCTTTGAATGTGTTACCTTCTTGTAAATGTTTCAATAATCTGTTGTAGCGTTCTTCATGAGATTTTTCTACAGCAGCTACCAAACGGAATTTTGCAGCTAATTCTGGGAAGCCTTCTTCGTCAGCTTCTTCTGCCATACGAGCGTACATATTTGTCCACTCATCATTTTCACCTTCTGCAGCCCAGATTAAGTTTTGAGCTGTATCACCTAAACCGTGGAATTCTTTGAACCACATTTTAGCATGTTCTTTTTCTTGGTCTGCTGTTTCAAGGAAAAGAGCAGCGATTTGTTCAAAACCGGCTTTTTTCGCTACAGATGCGAAATAAGTGTACTTGTTACGAGCTTGAGACTCACCTGCAAATGCTTCCATTAAGTTTTTTTCTGTTTTTGTTCCTGCGTATTTAGACATTATTCATATCCTCCTAAAATCTTTCTTATTTAATAATTGTATATCATTTTCTATGCTTCTTCAAATACTTCTTTTCCTAAACTACACCAAGGGCAAAGCCAATCTTCCGGCACATCCTCCCATGCAGTTCCTGGTGCTAATCCGTTATCCGGATCACCGATTTCTGGGTCATATTCATACCCACATGGACAAATATATTTCATAATGTTTTACCTCACTCTTTTCTTATTTTATGAGAAGTATCTTTTCAAAAGACCTTCAAAAGCTTTTCCGTGTCTAGCTTCGTCTCTAGCCATTTCATGAACTGTGTCGTGAATAGCGTCAAGGTTCTGAGCTTTTGCACGTTTTGCAAGGTCAAATTTACCTGCTGTTGCACCGTTTTCAGCGTCAATTCTCATTTCAAGGTTCTTCTTTGTGCTGTCAGTTACAACTTCACCAAGAAGTTCAGCAAATTTTGCTGCGTGTTCTGCTTCTTCCCAAGCAGCTTTTTCCCAGTATAAACCGATTTCAGGGTACCCTTCTCTGTGAGCTACTCTAGCCATTGCAAGGTACATACCAACTTCTGTACATTCACCTTCAAAGTTCGCTCTTAAATCCATAATGATGTCTTCGCTAACACCTTGAGCAACACCTACAACATGTTCTGCTGCCCATTCTCTTTCACCAGCTTGTTCTTTGAACTTATCTGCCGGAACCTTACATTGTGGGCACTGAGCTGGTGCCGCATCTCCTTCGTGTACATAACCACATACTGAACAAACAAATTTCTTCATAATTATTGTCTCCTTTTTAAATATATTTTTTTTAAAAATTTCTTTTGTTTTTTGATAGTAACTAAATCAGTAATAGTTACTAATATTAATTTAGCACAACATTTTTAGTTTGTCAATGCTTTTTTAAACAATTTTTGCAAGTTCCATAGAACATCATTGTATGACTCTCTATAACCCCTTCAAAATTCTTGCCTGCCGCCTCGTTGATACAATTTAATTCCTCTAAATTGAGGTCAATCACATTCCCGCAATGATTACAATAGAAGTGATAGTGTGGCTCGATCCGACCATCAAAGTGAACGCCTCCATTTGGAGTATTAATTTTAATGGCTTCTCCTAAATCGGCCAACAAATTCAAGTTGCG
>JAZOMR010000045.1:0-11517 GCA_045654105.1 Faecalimonas sp.
CCGAAGCTGCTGATCCTCGACGAACCCACCGCCGGATTGGACCCCAAAGAACGCGTGCGCTTCCGAAACCTTATCCAACAACTCGGTAAAGACAGCATCGTACTTCTGTCCACCCATATCGTTTCCGACATAGAGCATATTGCCGATGAGGTACTCATGATGAAAGATGGAACCTTGATTTATAACGGAACATGGGACGAACAAATGGGTGATTTAGAGAGATTCTATCTTGCACAATTCGAGGAGGGGAGCCATGAATAATCTGTTTACTCTATACGGCTATGAGCTTAAAAAGCTGATGCAGAAGAAGCTAGTTTGGATCGCTCTTTTTGTTTGTATGGCGGTCATTGCCTTTTCGATACTTTTTCCTTTAATGGGCAGTTATTCGGTAAACGGCACGTATGTAGGTACAAACTATGAAGAGCATCTAATCAATCAAGAATACCGCAAAGCACTTAGCGGCAAATCCATAGACCAAGCTCTACTGGAGGAAACCATTGCCGCCTACAAGGATTTGCCCATAGACACCAACTATGTTTTAACTGAAGAATACCAGACCTATGCCCGTCCGTACAGCGATATCTTCAATTTGATCAGGTCATGGACCGGTATGGACAAAGGAACCGCCCAGCAGTGGTCTCCTGATGAAGCTGCGTTATATGCTGCCATGAGAGAACGCTTTGAAGAATCGGCTGTTAAAAACTATCTGACTGAGGCTGAGATTTCATATTGGCAAAGTCATGCAGATAGTCTTGAAACTCCTGTTGTATATCAGTTCCACGAAGGATACGGATGCATCTTAGAAACCTTTCTCACCGTAGGCTTTATGATGCTGATTTATGTCGCTATCACCCTTTCAAGTAGCTTTCCCGATGAGCATACTCACCGAACTGATCAGCTTGTTTTATGCACCTCGAACGGTAAAAAACGGCTCTATTGGGTCAAGCTGCTTTCAGGAATCACAGTTGGCTGTGTGGGTGCATTGCTTATGGCATTGCTGACCTGGGTGCTGAGTCTGCGGGTATACGGTTCGGAGGGTTTTGATGCCGCAATACAGCTATTTTATACCGGCTACGCTGGCAATATCACTATAGGACAAGCATGTCTTGTTGCATACGGATGTCTGATTGTGACTGCGATTTTTATCAGCGTATTCGTCATGCTTTTGTCCGAGCTTTTTAGTAGCAGTATTGCCGCAATGTCAGTTACCACCGGCATGATCCTTGCAGGAATGATTATTCAGATACCGGCACAGTATCGCATATTGGGACAGTTATGGGATTATCTTCCTACCTGTTTTCTGTCCATGTGGAACACCTTTGATAGCCGTTTGATTTCTATGTTTGGAATGCACTTCACCTCATATCAAATCGTTCCTTTGATCTACGTTGTCGTCGCATCGCTGCTGGTATTCCTCGGAAGCCGTATCTATTGCCGCTGTCAGATCAGCGGAAGATAAACGCATACCTGTTATAACAAGCAGTTGCATCACAACCACCTGACACAATTCCGCAGGCGATTTTGCAACTTTTTCTGCAACAAAAATTTTGATAAATGAAATAATGGGTGGAAAAACAGGTTCAAAATTGCCGTTTAGGATAATATTTAGGGCATAAATAAGCCAAAGAAGAACCACGAAAATGAGTGGGAATAATGGAAAATGTTTGGGAAGCCTTGTAAAATGGGGCTTCCCATTTTTAGTGCTTGCAAAATGCTTGCAGAAATCAAAGTTTATGTGTTTATATCAAATTAAATTTTCTTCAAACTTTAACCATATGACATTTCGTTCCACTATATAAGTGAAAACACCGGTGAGAAAACAAAAAGGAGGTGACACATTGGAAAGAGCGGAGTTAGATGCAAAAATTACCGAAATGGCAAAGACACTTTATTCGTATTGTGTTGTGCGAACATCTGACCATTTCGAAGCAGAAGATTTGGCACAGGATATTATTTTACAGATATACAAATCCGTTGATAATCTCAGAAATACAGATTCGTTTTACAGTTTTGTATGGGCTGTTGCAGGTAATGTGTATAAGCAGTGGTGCAAGAGAAAAGTCAAAAATCAAGAGTGCGAGTTGCTCGAAGATTTACCAGCAGAAATTGTTGATGAGGATGATTTTTCAGACGTGTATTTGCTTCGGCGTGAATTATCGTTACTTGCAGAAAAATATCGTAAGGCTGTAATTTTGTATTATATAGAAAATAAAACTTGCTTAGAAATATCCAAATTGCTTTCCATCAGTGAAAGTATGGTCAAGTATCTCCTTTTTAAATCGAGACAATTATTGAAAGAAGGTATGAGTATGGAACGAAATTATGGAGAAAAAAGTTACAATCCAAAAGGAATGGCTCTGATGTTTTGGGGAAATGGAGCAAATCATTATTATCATTTGTGCGAAAGTAAAATTTCACAAAACATACTGTTTGCTTGTTATAATGATAAACTCACTGCTGAACAGATTAGTTTGGAAATAGGAGTTTCCCTTCCTTACATGGAAGATAAATTAAAGGAATTGTGTGATTATGAACTCTTAAAAAAGGATGGCAATAGATATTATACCAACATCGTCATCTTTACAAAAGATTTTGTAGGTGAGGTAGCAACAAAAACTGCTAATCTTCGAGAGTGTATTACGGAATTGATTATTAAATCAATTGACAAATACAAGAAAGAAATAAAGGATATTGGCTTTGTCGGAGCAGATATGAATGACAATTCCTTTAATTGGCAAATGGTTAGTTTCATCCTATATAATGCGGTAATTGAAAAACTGCAAAACAGAGTTAACATCGTATATCCAAAGGATAAGTTTGGTACAGAATGCTTTGTATGGGGAGAAGAGGTTTGTGAGTCGGGTTCATGGACTTCGGAGTTTTGTTTTGGAATATCCAATGTATCCAATAGTAACGGTGATTATATTCAGTTTATGGATTTTCCTATTAATGGAGAAATGGTACATCACTATTGTTTTAATAGGCAGGAGGTAACAAATATTTTCTTAGATATTGCCAAAGGTAATACAAAGCATTTTAGCGAAAATGATAAAGCCATTGCAGCTGAAATGGTTCGAAAAGGTTATGTTATCAATGATGCAAATGGCCTTCGTTGTAATGCACCGGTGTTTACAAAAGGACAGTATCAGGAATTAAAGAAATTACTTGAGGACACTACAGAACAGATTGCCGGCGAAGCAGAAAATTTAATGGAAACCGTCATGAAAATTATGAAAAATCATATGCCAGTTCATTTAAAAAAGATGGCAAAGGATATGGCATTTTTAAGATTGTTTGAAGATGCAATTTCCGCACCGGTTGCAAATTTGTGTGGACAAAAATATTTGCTCCCATATAGTGGTGATTCATTACTTCCGACTACTTATATTATTTTGAAATAGTGTGAATATCATAATCGTGACATGATGAAAGCGGAGTTTCGGCTCCGCTTTTGTATTGCTTTTTCTTGTAAGGATATAATTTACATAATAATAAATTGCGGTAAGAAAAGGTATTAGGTATAATGGATTTAAATGAAAGGGGTTATGGATAATGGAAAAAAAAGAATGGGTTATGCCTACGCATATCATTGCAACGGCAGGAGTTGTAATTAATGAGAAGGATGAAGTCCTTATGGTAAAAACACATAATCAGGGTTGGGTGTTTCCAGGTGGACAAGTTGAAGTCGGAGAAAACGTAATCGATGCAGTAAAACGAGAGATCATGGAAGAAACTGGTGTAGATGTGGAAGTGGGTGAAGTGTTTTGCATAGCATCTAACACAGGAAAATATCCGGGATACAATGGAGTCAAGGAAATACCAACGAAAATTATGTTAGACTTTATCTGTAAGGCAAAAGGTGGAGTGCCGCGTCCATCGGAGGAAAATTCAGAATCTATGTATGTTCCAAAAGATAAGGTGTTAGATATGATTAAAGCACCGGCGATTATTGAAAGGTATAAGGCATTCTTAGAGTATGCAGGAAGACCAACGTATATGGAGTATGTAGCAAAACCAGTTTTTGAATTGAAGTTGAAAAGATTGATTTAGAACACGAGGAGAATAATAGTGCTATGATTGAGTTTTGTCATTTGTCAAAGAATGAATTTAATAAATATGCTAGCAAATTATTTTCCGTTTTGCATGATAATATGACTGGAATTGCTCCAACAGGCAATAGTCGAGAAGACGATTATCAATCTTGGTATAAGGCGATGTGTGGTGAAATGCAAAGTGATAAACGCCATATTATACTTATTTCAAATGAGAACAAGGAAGAGATTCGTGTTGTTGAAGCTTATGCACACAGGAAGAATACAAAATCAATAGGAATTCTTGAAAAATTAGGTCTTTCGATAATAGGAGAAAACAAAACTGGGATAAGTTATCACTTCAGTGGAACATACGTAGACTTGCTGAAATGGTACAAGGAAGTATAGGGGGCAACAAATGACAGCTATGAATAAGGACTGGTTATTTACAGCAGATGAATACATATGTGATTTAAGAACGGTTGGTGTATTAATTCGAGATGGCAAAATCTTAGTGCAAAGAGACCGAGGAGGACATGAATATGCTTTGCCGGGCGGACATGTCAAAATAGGAGAAACATTAGAAGAGGGGCTTATTCGAAAGTATAAAGAAGAGACCGAAGCAGACATAAAATGTGAACGCTTTTTGTGGAGTGAGGAATGCTTTTATACATGGAATGGGAAACAAGTACATAATATAGCATTTTATTATCTAATTGAACTTTGTGAAGGTTTCGATATTCCTGATGTAGGAGAGTTTGTCTCACACAAAGATAACTGTAATGTTGTTATCGGTTGGATGCCGATTGAGCAAATTCAAGATGTTATTATTTATCCGGAATTTTTGAAGGAAGAGATTTATAAATTGGACGAAACACCGAAACATTTTGTTTCAAGGGCATAAAAAACGCTGCTAGTTTATTGGAGGTATTTACAAATGATAGAATCAAGATGTGGAATTTTGTGTAGCGAATGTAGATTTACAGAGTGTAAGGGATGTATTAATATTTCAAACCCATTTTGGGGAAATTGTCCTGTGAAGACGTGTTGTGAGGAAAAGAAGATTGCGCATTGTGGAGAGTGTAGTGATTTTCCTTGCGATGTGTTGAAAAATTTTTCGTATGATGAAAAAGAAGGCGATGATGGAAAGCGAATAAAGCAGTGTGAAAAATGGCGAGTTAAGTCAAGAGAATGATACTTTTCTTCTGTATAATATTTGAGAAGGTGATGATATGAATCTGCAAAAGAAAATAGATATTGTACAAGGAATGCAAGACTATATTAAAGAAAAGCCAAGTTTGGAACTCGAAGGAATGTATGAATATATTGGTTATTCGAAACGACATGCAGATAGAATTTTTTCTGAGGTATTGCATATGACCCCAAAGGAATATGTCCGCAAAGTGATATTAACAGCATCAGCAGAAGAAATTGTAAAGAATAATGGAAGTATCATAAATATTGCTATGGATGCAGGCTACGAGACTCATGAAGGATTTTCCCGGGCATTTAAAAGAAACTTTAATATAAATCCCGATGAATATAGAAAAAATCCGAAAGCAATACCTATGTTTGTGCAATATCCAGTATGGTCATATTACACCTATCTTAATCATAAGGAGAGATTGCAAATGGATAAAAACACTATGATATGTACTGTTGTACCAGTTGAAAAACCAAAGCGGAAACTGATTATTTTAAGAAGTAAGAAAGCTCATGATTATTGGTCTTTTTGTGAAGAGAGTGGATGTGATTGGGAGGGATTGCTAAACAGTATACCTGAAAAACTAGACACCGCAGCCATAGTGGAATTGCCTGATAAATTTGTAAAGAAAGGAACGTCAAACATCGCAGCTGGAATAGAGGTTGCATGTGATTATAATAAAGAAATCCCAAAAGGATTTGAAGTGATAGAAATTGAGGCAGGAATGATGCTTGTTTTTAGAAGCGAACCATTTGAAGATGAAAAAGATTTTGGAATTGCTCTTGATTGTGCATTTAGGGCATATGAAAATTACAATCCTAGAGAATATGGATATGAGTATGATTTTACGACGCGCCCTAAGTTTAATTATGGCGCCACTCCTGAAATGGGGGCTAAATTGGCATTCCCAGTTTACAAAACAAGTTAAAAACTGGTTAGGGGTATTTTACCCCTAACCAGTTATCAAACTATAAAATCCTGTCGAAAGCGACACCCAAAACAGCTCCTGCAATGAGCGAAATCAATGTCCAAATGATTTGAATCCACCAAGTTTCTTTGCAGAAATTAAAGATACCCTGTACTGATATTCCATATATTTCATGCCATTTTGATTTTACTTTTAATGTGTTGTTTATCGCTCGATTAAGTATATTTGCGAAGACATCTACTTTTCTGAGTGTCGACATATGAAGTTTAATATATTCCTTGTTTTCGAATGCAAGAGCTTCCTGTTGACCACTTAAATAATCTTTTGCTTGGATATTATTATAATTTAATAATTTTTCCATACGAGGATGGTCAATATAACCCACTCCATAACATTGTATTAATAGACGAGCCAAATCAATTTTGTTTGAATCTAATATTTTATAGGGTTCTCCGCCTAGTACAGAAAAGCGATGTTCTATTGCCTTAAAACCGTAATTAATGTCTCGCATATTCCAATGGATCCATTTGTAACTTTGATGTTCCTTTGCATATGTAAAAAATTCTTCTAGCATATCCTTTTCTAAAGAATCATATTGGGATTCAATGTTTTCAATTGAAACATGTTTTTTTTCTGCGATTTTATGCATCGAAAAAGAATCTGTTTGTGCAGATGCATAATCGTAAACCGCTATTGATGTTATACGTGGAGTTCGTCCATCAGTTATGCCATAAAAACTTTCACATGAATAATGGATAATTAAATAATTATGAGGATTGTTATCGATTTCAGTCATGCATTTCCGTGCATTTTTATGTTTTTCATATTGCATAGGTGTAATGTTCCTTTGTGTTCTGTTTTTTCGTAGTTCTGCTAAGTTCGCAGTGAGTATAATATATATTTGATTTTGGATATTTTAGCATAATTGTCATTATATATCAAACAACAAACTATTAGGTCGAGTAATTTTGAACTCTATGATTTAACTAAAAGGCAATTCCTCGTCTTCGAGTTCATCTGCTTTGGATTTCTCGTTGACAATAAGACGGATATTTTTTATGAAAAAAGTTTTCATATCATCAGTGAGATTGTTGTAAAAATCATACATAGACACGAATAATGATTTATCCAAATCGTAAACTATATTTGTATAATATACAGTTCTTTTTAAATGAGGTAATCGCTGTATAAGTGTTAGCAAGTTAATTGTGCTTTGGAAAGTACAGGATTCTATAATATCTTTAAAGTCTGCCTCTACCCATTGCTTTATGGTCTCATAGGTCGGCAAATTACCATAAGTAAAGTGTAACTCAACACCACGCGAAACGATATCTTTAAAATTATCTAAAGAAAATGAAGGGGTGGTGGTAGAAGAGTTAGCTTCTACATATTTTTTTAATTCAACGGCACTATCGAAACGTTCTTCTGGATTTAGTGCCAGACAAATTTTAGTTGCTTCTTTTAAATGATTATCGCACTCTATAGAATCCAAGGACGCAATATTGAAACTATCATCAAATAGTTTTCGAGTGATTAGCGTATACAGAATAGCACCTATACAGTATACTTCTGTTTTGAATGTATAAGGTTCATTAGGAAGTACAAATTTTCTTTGAATATCTTTGTAAACAGTATCGTAATTGGTATCTTTTGAATTTCTTGCGAACCCAAAATCAAGCACTTTAATTTCGTTTGTTTTGGTTATCATGACATTAGAATAACTAATATCACGATGTAAATCAGTTTTAGAGTGAACATATGCCATCGCATCAATATATTGCAAACAGAGTTTTTCTGTGAGTGAACTTTCAGGTGGATTAAGCATAATGTAGTCAGACACGCAACTTCCAGAAATGAATTCCATTTTTATGTATGCGCTTTCATCACCAAGGAATCCGTAGTCATAGGCTTTGACAATGTTAGGGTGCGAATAACTTAGTAGTTTTTTCCCTTCACGAATAAATCTTTTTTTCATTGTTTCAGAGTCGCTAGTTTGGAATACATGGGGGTGATAAATTTTGTAAGCAAGAACTTCTTCTTTTTCCTCATCATAATATTTGTAAACCTCTCCAAACCCACCGTGACCTATGTTGTTGTTTGTACGGTCAATGATTGTTTGTGTATTTATTGTTATTGTTTCTGAATTGATAGATGAGTTAGTGCTAACAGGAACAATGCCGTTCTTGGCAATAATTTCCAGAGACATTATTATATAATTGTCTCGTGTTCCATGAATTTTGTTACACAAAGAATATAAGGAATCCTGATATTTTTCTAACTCAGATTTATCCTCAGAAGCACAAAAGATAACCAAGTATCGTTCATAGGTATTCCACACAATTCGAGTAAAGGTGTGGGTGTCATTAAATACAAATTCTGCAGTTTCCAAAATGTTGGCACATAATGGAGGAAATGTGCTATCAGTTTTAATATTTGCTAGAACATCTAATTTTAAATCATTTGCATTATACATTTTCAAGTCTCTCCGTGTTTTAGTTTATATGAAATGGGTAGGATATTTACAAATTCATCCAATCCACATAATAGTCAGTTTTCTTTGAACCATCACAAGATTCCGGCCAGTTCCATTTCCAGTTGTTATATTGTTTTTCTGTAATCTCGTTGTTCTTTAATTGCATTTTTCGCTCATACCATTCTTCCATAAACATATTTACCAAACCATATTTGATAACAATCCCAAGAGGTTTACCAATAGTGAGATATTCCTCGTCATTATATGAACCTTTGTATTTCCAATCATTGTGATAATCTACTACACAATCCAACTGAAACAAATCTATAAAGTTTTGTTGGTCCAGCCAAAAGAGCGTTTCTAAAACATCTTCAGCACATCCGGAATCATAATTTTTAATCGCAGCATAATTGACTTTCAATGCTTTTGCAATTACCTGAAGCGTTTCTTCTTTTGGTGTTTTTTTATTGCTTTCATACTGGCGAATTCTAACATCAGCAGTTGAGTCGGAAAAACCGCACATTTCTCCGAGCTGTTGTTGCGTTAGTCCACGTTCTGTTCTTATGTATCGAATACGTTCACCCTGAGTCATAACGATCCCTCATTTCTATCTATCGTGTTTTTAGCATAACACACATTTTCGAAAAAGAAAAGAAAAAAATAGAACTCAAAAAAGTTCTGAAAATCACTTGACAGAAACTAAATGGGTTCTATATAATAAAAATACAATACAGAACCAAATTGAGTTCTGTGAATGAATAGTAATAAATGATTTTCATTTTATTAAAAATCTAAGAAGGGGAGGAAGACCTATGACGAGAAAATTATATGTGGATGTAGATGAAGTTTGTGCCGACTGGGGTGTGAGTCGGGCGCAAGGCTACAAGATGATTCGTCAAATGAATGAGCGAATGCTAAAGATGAATCCGAATCTGATTGTGATAGCGGGAAAAGTGAATCGTAAGTTTTACGAAGAAAATTGTTATGGCACGAAAAATAAAACGTAGGAGGGATGCAAATGTCTGCCAGTAAAGATACACAAAGAGGAACATGGAAGGTTTATATCAGATATAAGGATTGGCAAGGAGAGAATCAGATTCATACCAAGCGTGGATTTGCGACCAAGCGAGAGGCATTGGAGTATGAGCGAGAGTTCCTGCTGAAGAAAACAAAAGATGTGAATATGGGATTTCCGCAGTTTGTAGAAATCTATATGGAAGATATGCAGCCAAGATTGAAACTCAATACGTTTCTAACGAAGAAGCATATTATCCAGAGCAAGATTATCCCCTATTTCAAGAACAAGAGCCTTGCAGAGATTACGGCAACGGATATTATCCAATGGCAGAATAAGTTGTTGAGTATGCGAGATGAAAACAACAGACCTTATTCGCAGACGTATCTGAGGACAGTACAGAATCAGTTGAGTGCCATTTTCAATCATGCCTGTCGGTTTTATGGGTTGGCAAATAATCCATCTAAGCAGGCGGGCAAGATGGGAAAGGCAAAGAGTAAGGAAATGTTGTTTTGGACGAAAGAGGAATATTTAAAATTCGCAGAAGTGATAAAGGACAAACCGATTTCCTATTATGCGTTTGAGATGCTTTATTGGACCGGAATTCGAGAGGGAGAATTGTTGGCGTTGGAGCGTGGGGATGTCAATTTGGAAACACGGAAACTTACTATCAACAAATCTTATCAGCGTTTGGAGGGCGAGGATTATATTACCACTCCAAAGACGGAAAAGAGCAATCGTGTAATTGAACTTCCGGAATTTCTCTGTGAGGAATTGGAGGACTATTTTGGAATGTTATACAAATGTGATAAGAAGACGCGGCTGTTTACTATTTCCAAAAGTTATCTTCATAGGGAAATGGATAGAGGTGCGAAGTTGGCAGGTGTAAAACGGATTCGCATTCATGATCTCCGTCATTCCCATGTGGCACATTGCATTGAACTCGGATTCTCGCCGGTAGCCATTGCTGAGCGTATGGGACATGAGGGAATCAATATCACTTACAATTACGCTCATCTTTATCCGGCTACGCAAAAGACGTTGGCGGAGAAGTTGAACGCAGATAGAAATAAAGAGAATTTATAAAATTTGCAGGAGGATTTGTTATGGCAAGAATATACCAAAGAAATGGATTGATTTTAGATGTGAAAGTCAAGAGAAAGGGAGATTGCAAGCGAACACGGAGTGCAATTTTGAACTTCCGCATGTTGCCGGAAGAAAAGGCACTGATAGAAAATCGAATTGCGCTATCGGGATTGTCAAAACAAGATTATTTCACACAGAGTTGTTTGCATCAGAAGATTGTCACATTTGGCAATGTGAAAACCTATGAGGCGATAAAGAAGAAGTTAGTGGAGATTGACGAGCATTTGATGAATGTTCAGAAAGCGGACGAGTTGGATTTGGAAGTGTTGGAATCACTTCGGACAATTTTAGAAATATTAGATGGATTAGGAAAGGAAGGATGAATATATGACAAAGGCAAAGAAAAGTTTTGAAGAACGCATGTTGGAAATGGAGCGGCGAGAGCAGGAAAGTCTGGAAAAGGCGAAACAGTATGCGGCACAGAAAAAAGAATTGAAGAAAAGATATGATGCGGAAGAACGAAGGAAACGTACGCACAGACTCTGTCAGATTGGCGGAGCTGTGGAATCGGTTTTGGGAAGTGCGATTGAGGAGGAAGATATTCCGAAGCTGATTGCATTTCTAAAAAAGCAGGAGGCTAACGGAAGATATTTTACAAAGGCAATGGCAAAAGACGGAGTTTCAGAATCCCTTCTATGATTTGGATAGAAGGGCGCACTTATAGACAACCAGAGGTCGTCTTTATAAGCGCGGCATTTCATGCAGACCAATTTCGCATTG
>JAZOMR010000046.1:0-5917 GCA_045654105.1 Faecalimonas sp.
GAAGCAGAAGTTGGTTCAATCGGTGGAGAAGAAGACGGTGTAGTTGGTAGAGGTGAATGTGCAGATCCTAACGAATGTAAAGCAATCGCTGATTTAGGTGTTGACATGTTAGCAGCAGGTATCGGTAACATCCACGGAAAATACCCAGCAAACTGGGAAGGATTAAGCTTTGAAACATTAGATGCTATCCAACAGTTAACAGGAGATATGCCATTAGTTCTTCACGGTGGTACAGGTATTCCTGAAGATATGATTAAAAAAGCAATTGACTTAGGTGTTGCTAAAATCAATGTTAACACAGAATGTCAATTATCATTTGCAGCTGCAACACGTGAATACATCGAAGCTGGAAAAGATTTACAAGGTAAAGGATTTGACCCACGTAAATTATTAGCTCCAGGATTTGAAGCAATCAAAGCAACTGTAAAAGAAAAAATGGAATTATTCGGTTCTGTTAACAAAGCATAATGAGTTTATAGAAAAGGTGGAAACTCTCCACCTTTTTTTGTTGCAATTTTAGTCGAATTAGAGTATTTTATAAGGGTACAATGTGTAGTAATACGGAAGGAAGAAAATATGAGCGAATTTATGAACGTAGCAGAAATATTTGGCGAAAATGTATTCAATGATGCTGTGATGCAGGAACGTTTGCCGGAGGATGTATATAAAGAATTAAAACGTACCATTCAGGAGGGAAAAGAACTTCAACGTTCTACCGCTGATGTAGTGGCTCAGAAAATGAAAGAGTGGGCGATAGAGAAAGGTGCAACTCACTATTCTCACTGGTTCCAGCCACTTACAGGTGCAACTGCAGAAAAACATGATGCATTTATTTCCACTCCAACGGAAGAAGGAAAGGTTTTGATGGAATTCTCTGGTAAAGCCTTAATTAAGGGTGAGTCTGATGCTTCCTCATTTCCTTCAGGTGGACTTCGTGCCACATTTGAAGCCAGAGGATATACCGCATGGGACCCGACTTCGCCGGCATTTATCAAAAAGGATGCCACAGGTACAGGAGCAATTTTGTATATACCAACAGCATTTTGTTCTTATACAGGAGAGGCCCTAGACCAGAAAACACCGCTTCTTCGTTCCATGGAAGCCATCGACAAACAGGCTATGCGTTTGATTCGTTTGTTTGGCAATACAACCTCACAGAAGGTGACACCGTCTGTAGGGGCTGAACAGGAATACTTCCTAGTAGATAGAGATAAATATTTAAAGAGAAAAGACTTGGTGTTCACAGGGCGTACTTTGTTTGGTGCCATGCCTCCAAAGGGTCAGGAACTGGACGACCACTACTTTGGGGCAATCCGTGAACGTATCGCGCTCTTTATGAAGGATGTGAATGAGGAGCTTTGGAAACTGGGGGTTTCCGCAAAGACACAGCACAATGAAGCGGCACCGGCACAGCATGAGCTTGCGCCTATCTATGCCCAGTGTAATGTGGCTGTTGACCATAACCAGCTAATTATGGAGACCTTGAAGCAGGTGGCATACCGCCACAATCTGCAATGTGTGTTGCATGAGAAACCGTTTGCAGGTGTGAATGGTTCCGGTAAGCACAACAACTGGTCCCTTACTACAGATGATGGAATCAATCTGTTGGACCCAGGTAAGACACCTCACCAAAACATTCAGTTCTTGTTGGTGTTAACCTGCGTATTAAAGGCAGTTGACAAGCATGCGGAATTATTGCGTGAATCGGCAGCAGATGTGGGAAATGACCACAGACTTGGTGCAAATGAAGCGCCGCCGGCGATTATTTCCGTATATCTCGGTGCACAATTAGAGGACGTGCTGACACAGTTAATTAATACCGGTTCTGCTACCAGCAGTATCAAGCGTGAGAAATTAGATACCGGTGTGCGTGCCCTTCCGGATTTCGCGAAGGATGCCACAGACCGTAACAGAACAGCACCGCTTGCTTTTACTGGTAATAAGTTTGAGTTCCGTATGGTGGGCTCCAGAGACTCCGTTGCAGCCTCTACGATTGTTCTTAATACCATCGTTGCAGAAGCATTTAGCGAGGCGTGTGACGTATTAGAGTCAGCAGAGAACTTCGATTTGGCAGTTCATGATTTGATTAAGAAATATGCGGCTGAGCATGAAAGAATCGTATTCAGCGGTAACGGGTATTCACAGGAATGGGTGGAGGAAGCGGCGAGACGTGGACTTCCAAACATTCGCACTATGGTGGAAGCAATTCCGCATTTGGTAACAGGCAAATCTGTAAACTTATTTGAAAAATTTGGCGTATTTACAAGAGCAGAGTTAGAATCTCGTGCAGAGATTAATTATGAGACCTATGCAAAGGCGATTAATATCGAAGCAAGAGCCATGATTGACATTGCAAGTAAGCATATCATTCCGGCTGTTATTAAATACATCACATCTCTTGCAACATCGATTAATCAAGTAAAAGAAGCATGCGGTGATGTGTGCGTTGATGTTCAGACAGAATTGCTTTCTGAGTCATCCAGATTACTTTCTGATACAAGAGATGCTTTGAAACTCTTAATTGAGAAGGTGGACAAGGTGGCTGAGATGCCACACGGCAAAGAAAAGGCAGAATTCTTCTTATATGAAGTGGTTCCGGTTATGAATTCTTTAAGAACTCCGGTTGATAAATTGGAAATGATTGTAAATAAAGAAATGTGGCCGATGCCATCGTATGGAGATTTATTATTTGAAGTATAATAAATAGAAAAGAACTTCGTTTTGAACAACGGAGTTCTTTTTATTTCATAAGAAAATGTAAATGTCTTTAAACGGTAAAAAGACCGATGGGGGAGCCATCAGTCTTTTTGAGGGGAGTATAAATAATTAATAAGGGGTTGTAGAAATCGCTTTCTACAAAGGTCAGTATAATATAACTGGAAAAAAAATGCAAGTTAAAAATTAAAAAAACTTAAAATGCATAAAAAAAGAGAGTTGAGACACAATAAAAGTGTACCAAATAAATCTTAGGAGGATATAAAAATGGACAAAAACAATAATAAAAACTATTCACAAAACAATTCACAAAACAACTCAAGCAAAAATGCTAACAACAACAACTCACAAAACAATGCAAGCAGAAATGCAAACAACAACTCACAAAACAACTCAAACAACAACAATAACAACAATAACAACAACTCAAGAAACAACTACTAATTCTATGGGAGACCGCAAACGCGGTCTCTTTTTAGTTGACACAAACAAGCTTACCACTTAATATAAAGAAGAGAATGCAGGAGGATAACAATGAAAAGGATAGAACTGATTGCTCCATGCCATTTTGGTTTGGAGGCTGTATTGAAAAGAGAGATTATAGATTTAGGATATGACGTTTCAGCTGTAGAAGACGGAAGAGTATCTTTCTGGGGAGATGCAGAAGCCATCTGCAGAGCGAATGTATTTTTACGTACGGCAGAACGTGTTTTATTAAAAGTAGGAAGCTTCAAAGCGCTTACATATGATGAATTGTTTGAAAATACAAAGGCCCTGCCATGGGAAGAATATATTCCAAAAGACGGGAAGTTCTGGGTGGCAAAAGCGGCATCTGTAAAAAGTAAATTATTCAGCCCTTCTGATATTCAGTCCATTATGAAGAAAGCAATGGTAAATCGGATGAAGGAACATTATGATGTGGAATGGTTTGAGGAAACAGGTGCATCCTATCCGGTTCGTGTATTTTTAATGAAAGATATAGTAACTGTTGGAATTGATACCTCCGGTGTTTCACTTCATAAGAGAGGATACCGCCAGTTGTCCAGCAAGGCGCCAATTACGGAAACCTTAGCAGCAGCACTGATTATGCTGACTCCTTGGAAAAAGGATCGTATTTTGGTAGATCCATTCTGTGGAAGCGGTACATTTCCAATTGAAGCAGCCATGATTGCAGCAAATATTGCACCAGGTATGAATCGGTCTTTTTTGGCAGAAGAGTGGACGAATTTGATTCCAAAGAAGCTGTGGTACGATACCATTGATGAAGCTAATGAAATGGTAAGAGATGATATTGAAGTAGACATTCAGGGATATGACATTGATGGGGATGTGATTCGGGCAGCACGACAAAATGCAAAAGATGCGGGAGTTGACCATCTGATTCATTTTCAAGAGCGTGATGTGAAGGATTTGCGCCATCCGAAGAAATATGGATTCATTATTACAAATCCACCATATGGCGAACGTATTGAGGAAAAGAAAAATCTCCCATCACTCTACAAAACATTTGGCGAAAGCTTTAAAAAATTAGATAGTTGGTCAGCGTTTATGATTACCAGCTTTGAGGATACAGAACGATATTTTGGCAGAAAGGCGGACAAGAATCGAAAGATTTACAATGGGATGTTGAAAACTTATTTTTATCAGTTTAACGGACCAAAGCCACCCAAAAAAACAGACAAAAAAGAGGAAGCGTAATGGAAAAGAAGATTATATTTGCAACAGGAAATGAAAATAAAATGAAAGAAATCCGTATGATTTTGGCAGATTTGGGCATGCCTATCTTATCAATGAAAGAAGCGGGCATTGATGTTGATGTGGTGGAAGATGGCACTACATTTGAGGAAAATGCCTTGATTAAGGCAACCGAGATTGCGAAGCTTACGGAAAACTGTATTGTTCTTGCGGACGATTCAGGTCTGGAAATCGATTACTTAAATAAAGAGCCAGGCATTTATTCCGCAAGATATGCGGGAGTGGATACCTCATATGATATCAAGAATAATCTGCTTTTAGAGAGATTACAGGGCGTTCCAGATGAGAAGCGTACAGCACGTTTCGTGTGCGCGGTTGCTGCTGCATTTCCGGATGGAAGCACAGAGGTAGTAAGAGGTACTATCGAAGGCATCATTGGTCATGAAATCGCTGGGGAAAATGGTTTCGGTTATGACCCGATTTTCTATCTTCCGGAATATGGCTGCACAACGGCAGAACTATCGCCGGAAAAGAAAAATGAGTTAAGTCATCGAGGAAATGCGCTTCGAGCAATGCGTGAGATTATGGAGAAAAAGGCATGAAAATATTGATTGTCAGTGATACACATGGGCGCCACGGAAATCTGGATGAGGTTTTGGAGCGCGAAGGGAAAATCGACATGTTGCTTCACTTAGGTGACGTGGAGGATGATGAACATTATATCGAAGCAATCGCAGAGTATCCGGTGCATATGCTTTCCGGAAACAATGATTTCTTTTCTTATTTGCCAGGTGAAAAAGAGATTAAGATTGGGAAATACAGAGTGTTTATGACACATGGACACGGGCATTATGTCTCCATGAATACAAAGAGGCTCAGGGAGGCGGCTAGGGCACGTGGCGTGGATATTGTCATGTTTGGGCATACACACAAGCCATACATAGATGTAGAAGGTGCCTTGAAGGTGATTAATCCGGGAAGTCTTTCTTATCCAAGGCAGGAAGGTCGCCAAGCATCTTATGTAATTATGGAGATAAATGCCAATGGAGACGCAAGTTTTGAGCTAAAATTTGTATAAAATAGAAAATGTAAAAAAAAATAAAAATGTAAAAAAAAATAAAAAAGTTGTTGACATTTCTTAAGGCGCACTATATAATAACTATTGCGTCACGGGGCGGACGTCAAAAAATGAACATTGCGGGGTGTGGCTCAGCTTGGCTAGAGCGCCTGGTTTGGGACCAGGAGGTCGCAGGTTCGAATCCTGTCACCCCGATTACGCGGGTGTAGTTCAATGGTAGAACACCAGCCTTCCAAGCTGGATACGTGGGTTCGATTCCCATCACCCGCTTTTTAAGACAAAAGTCTTAAATGAGTCCGTAGCTCAGCTGGATAGAGCAACGGCCTTCTAAGCCGTAGGTCGAGGGTTCGAATCCCCCCGGGCTCGTTTCAGTTTTAAACTGAATGAAAAATTAATGGAATATGGTGGGTATGGTGCAGTTGGTTAGCG
>JAZOMR010000047.1:0-4404 GCA_045654105.1 Faecalimonas sp.
ATCTTGCGGAAGGAATTGCGCTCTATCTGTGGTATTCTGTTGAAGGTAACGCCAATTTCCTTTGCTGTCTGTGCATTCTTTAAGAGCGTGCCGGTAAATATTCCCCATTTTAGAGAGAGCATTTCAAACTCCCGGAGCGTACATTCACTTTCCATGAGAAAGAGTAGTGTCTCAAAATCCAAATCCGGATTATGACGATAATTCTTTTTTCTACCGGATGTTTTACATAAATAGTCAATCCGTTCATAAGCCCCTTCTAGGTACTGAATTTCGTGTGTTGCGTATTTATGACGGTTAATGAATGGGCGGTTTCTTTTACGCAGGACTTGCAATTGTTCATCCACAAAGGAACTGCAAATAATACCGCTACTCATACCGCCTGCCGCAAAACGTTCAATGTAGACTTTCTCGTCTTTATATCTAGGAATACCGAAGGAGGCAGCGATGGAAAGATACTTTTCTTTCAGTTTGGCATCATCCATCGGCAGGGGTTCTAAGGTAAATTCTCTGGATAGATATGCCCAGTATAGCGGCGCCCCGCGACTTCCCCAATATTCAGGTGGCATTGAAAACAACTCATATCCGTAGTGCGTGCCTGCATCAGAATACTTCAGATATGGCATTTCTGTGTTTAGACAAGCACAGGAGTTCTTCAATATGCGTATTTGTTCGTCTGTAAGAGGGTAAGAGTACAACTCATCTGCCAATGCGGATTTTTCAAAAGCAATCATATCCCAGTTCAGCAGCAGTTTCTTGCCTGCTTCATTTATACAGTCGTATGCAAGTTTATGGTGAAGCAATTGTTGCAGTGATAGTTCTTCAAAAGGTATTGGCATATGAATCCCCTTTCTTCATACAAATTCTCATTTTATTATAATCTTATATGTGATATAGGTCAAATCCGTTCACTCCGTTTTTTCTACAGATAACTCCGACGGTACTAGAGATAAAAAGAAGTTTAGAACTGTCAAAATTAAAATTGACACCCTAGACATTTCCATGGTGTTTTATCTGGGAAATAAAAACCAAGAAATGCAAGAGTGCCATTAATATTACTGATTTAATTCAGAATAAGCTTTAATTGCAGTTACAATAGTATTTGCCAATGCTTTATCTTCAATCACTTTAGAGAGAGACTCACTATTCCAAAACACATCGTCGAAATCGCTCAGCTCGCAGCTTACTCCTAAACCAGGCAAACAGCAAAAACCACCATTAACATATTTACCAAATATAATGCCATAGTAATTACCGTTGTAGTCTATTCCGATATGATGTACATCTGAGATATGATCGTCACCCAAATAGCTAATTTTAAAGTCGTACATAGTATTTATACCTCCCATATTTTGCATATCTTAATTATAGCATGAATCGTCTTGTTCGTGTAGTCAAAATGTACCTTTTTTGATATAATGCTTTGCTGTCAAAATTAAATATGACAGTTGCAAGGGGATAAATATTCAGAAAATTGTTGTGTATCTATATATAAAATATTAAAATATAGATAGATAAAAACAAGACAGTGGAGAGAGTTCATGATTAACAGAGAAGATATGCTGGAGCTGACAAGACGAATGACACCGTCAAGAACCTGCTTTGACAGGATTGCAGGTGCCTATATCAGTGATATGGGTGAAATAGAAGATACGTTTAATATTCATTTTGGAAAATTGCCGGGTGCAGAAAAGACGAGAAACTTAAAATTAGCGAAAACCATTCCGTTTTCCAAAACGAATGAACAGTTAAAAGAATATACTTTTGCGGAAAGAGTGCAAGGGAAAGACAGTGTTTGGATGCTTCTGCAGGCGGTGCAGCAGTGTGGACTTAAAAACGATGCTTTAATGGAGATACTGTACGAACAGATGGCTGATGCCTACCCGGTGGATCATAGATTTGCAGTTTATGTCTTTCATGGAGTGTATGATATTCCGGCAAAGGCAAAGGACGGAGAGAGTATGTGGGAGTCAGAAGAGGTGTACGATTTTATTATCTGTACAATCAGTCCGATGGAAGATGAGTATCAACCTGCAGAGCCGGTATTTGGCTTTTTGTATCCGGCTTTTTCAGATAGAAGTCCAGATCAGAGTCGCATTGACATCTATCATCTAAATCCGAATGCACTAGAAGAAGGACTTTTATATAAAATAACAGGAAGAGTTTAACGAGGTTTTCACATGCAAAAAAAAGATAAGTGGAAATGGGTTATTGTTTTCTTGATTTTGATTGCTGCCACAGCTTTTTTGTATATCAGTAGAAGCCAGGATGGAATACTGTGTTTTGTGATTGGCATTGGTCTATACCTATGTGCGCTTTTGATGATAAATCACATAAATAAAAATTCAAAAACCTAGAGGAATTTATTTTCGAGAAGGAGGTTGCCTTATGAAAAGTAAATGGAAGGAAATGTCTATTATCAACAAAGTTGTTTTAGTCGTAAGAATTGTTTTGTCTATTGTTATTATTGTTTTAGCCTTATTGCAGATTTTGGGAGTGCTTGCAAGTGCGATTAATTATACCATGCCACTATTAGGAGTTTATTTCCTGATATTATCGATACAAGAATGGAAGACGCATCGTGGTTATGCTCTCTTTAGTATTAGCGTGGCATTATTTATATTCATTGTTGCCTTTGTGGTTTGGTTTGGTAAATAAAAAAGAAAATTTCTAAAGAAGAATGATAGGAATGATTGACGGAGGATATAACGTGAGAAAAGTATTTATGTGCAGCCTGTGTCACAATGGAATTTTAGGTGGTGGATTGTATCTTGACAATAATTCAGTTACCTATAAAACGCAGAAACTTACAGTGAACGAACAATATAAAAATCTTGTATTACCTTTGAGCCAGATAGAAGGCATCACATGGAAGTGGATAATCTTTCCGGTTGCGACATTTTACATGAAAACAGGCGGGCAATACACTATGATCATATTTAACAAATGGCGTTTCGAAAAATATTACAATAAATATCAAGGAAATTCGGAGTAGTAACAATTGAGATTAGGAGGTGTCTGTATGAAAAAATGTATTGCATTCTTTTTAGTAGTAATCAGCGTAATTGGTCTAGTTGGTTGTAATAACAGAAGTATGAACTATATTATAGAAAACGAGCCGAACGTTTCGGGTGTCGTTGAGGCGGTCTATGATAAGTATATAATCATTTACATTGAAACAGACGGCTATCCTAACGGTGCTGAATGCAAGGTATCATTAGATGTTGAAAATGAGGATAGTATGACACATTTTAGTGTGGGTGATGAAGTTGTGGTTTATTACGATGGCATGATAGCAGAGTCTGCCCCATTGCAAATAAACACGGTATACGCAATTACATTGAAAAGCCCTGCTGAACGCAGTCAGAATGATAAATAAGAGTTTTCGGAAGGAGATGTTAATAATGAAAAGAAAAAAGGTATTTATAGGAATTATAATAGTTCTATTAGTACTCATAGTTGTGCTAGGTCTTAATGTTTTGGTACAGCAAAAATTCATTAAAACATACACTTATACAGAACTTGAATATAGAGGCTACTCAGAACAAGATGTTAGAGAAATAAAAATAAAACATTCTTATTTAAATCGAATTCTTAGCTATAACGAATGGAGAATATCGGTAGAATTTGAAAAAGAGCCTGCTATTTTATTTTGGTTCACTTATCGAGATGACAAGATTGTTTTTCAAGGCGTGAGCTCCGAACCTATGCTTGATAAAGAGTCTATTCTTGATTATTCAGAAAGATTTAAAAATGGAACTCTGTTAGATGAATAAAGTCTAGTTTGACAAAGGAGCGTGATTGTATGAAAAAGATTGCTACGTGGCTGGCAGTAATATCTATTATTGTCTTTGTAATCGCTTGGGGTATTATTGGTTTGAAAATACTTGATAACAATTATGATTTTCTGGTAGAAGCATATATAGGATATGCTGCATTGGCGGTCTTTTTCGTCTCTATCTTCTGTGTGAGAATTACAAATCGCTGTCCATGGTGTGGGAAAATGAAACAACCCTTTGGGAAATATTGTCCGTACTGTGGAAAGGAAATCAAATAATCAATTTGGCGAGGAGTGTAATTGTATGGATATGATTAGAATATTTCAATTTGTAGTATTAGGTTTCGGTGTTAAAGAATTGTGGAACGTAGTGGAATACCACAGACAGCAGAAAAAGAAATGGGCAATTGCCTCTTTTTGCATGGGTATTTTTGCTTGTGCCTGTGCAATCATCTCATTGATTGGTATGCTGTAAATTCAAATTTGGAGGAGGTTTAAACTATGAGTAGGAAGACCCATAAAATAATAGCAATTATTGCATTAGTAATATCCATAATCGGATTGGTTTCTTTTATTGGCGGTATCAAGCCTGTCAATATCGGTGCATTTGTGTTTCCACTTTTGATTAG
>JAZOMR010000048.1:0-15099 GCA_045654105.1 Faecalimonas sp.
TCCTCCGGACTCCAAGGTACAAAAACACCGCCTTCAAATTGTAGGACGAGAGTGGTTTGCCACCCTTTTTCTGTTTGCTTTTCCGATACCTCGTATACTATCCCATCCAGCGCTACACTTACTCCCTTTATTGGGGCATCGCTTTCCAAAATAATTGTTACGGAGGCCGCATCGTAATTCGGCGTGATTTTCATGGTTTTTACATAATTCTCCGGAACCCATTCATACCACACACTTTGCCAAATTCCGCTTTGTGCCGTGTAGAACATTCCCCCGCGCTTCAAGGTCTGTTTCCCACGCGTATGATATGATGTGTCACTATCATCCTGTACGCGTACTTGTAACGTGCATGGATTTTCCGAGACATACTCCGTAATATCCACCTCAAAAGGTAAATATCCTCCATAATGTTTTGCCACTTCCACATCATTTACATAGACAACCGCCTGCTGGTCTACTGCGTCAAAATGTAGAATACATCGTTCTTTGTTCTCTTTTCTCTGGCATTCTTCTTTTGTAAAGGTCAAAATTCTCTGATACCAAAGATATTCATTCGGCTGCAGTTGTCTCCCTACCCCAGACAGATATGACTCCGGCGAAAATGGAACCAAAATCTTTCCTTGACTCTCAAAAGAATACTCCTCACTTTGAGGTACAATAGCATAATCCCATTCTCCATGTAGCATCCGAAAATGTTGTCTATGCAGTTGTGGGCGTGGGTATTCCTGCCAAATGTGCTCCTTATCCAGCTTTTCTCCCCATGTGGTGGTAAGCTGAATCAAAGCGTCATCTGCATGCTCCTTATGTATATTTGCTAATGCATCTTTTAGTCGCATAAACTCACTCCTTCCATGCCTCTAAGTATATCACAATTTAGGAGACGAGTTTCCTTTACCCGTCTCCCGAATTTTACGCTTTACGCCTCTTCCCTATTTTCTTCACTAATTTGATAATTAAAATAATTATTCCTGCTAAAATTGCAAGAACTACAAGTACCAGACCGATAATAATAAAGAAAAACTTATTTGGGTTCTTTAATAAATCGCCAATCTTCTTACTGTCTTCTACAACTTTTCTATCTTCTGCTTTTGCATACTTGGCCGGCACATTTCCAATACCATCTCCATCCGTATCTTCAAAAGAAGTCATATACTCTGCGATGGCTGCCCATGCTTTGAGCTCAGTTCCTTCTGTTGTCATAATTACCGCATCCTCATAACGCTCAACCGGTGTACCATCTGCAAATTTCGGCACAATCGAAAGAAGTCCGTAGGACAAATCTGTAACACCACCAAGCATCTGCGAAGTATAGAAATCGGTTACCACGCGATAAAGCTTGTCATCCTCAAGTTCCACACGTTTTTCATCATTATCACAAAGATAAACATCTGTCACCTTATTTAAAATCATACGATTTGGATTGTAGTTCCAGTACAAACCATCTGTATAAAGTCTTGCCGTTGTCATCAAATCGGAAATGCTGGCATCAATTTCTGCCGCTATCTTCAATTCTGCACCCGTCAAATAAATGCTGATTAATGGGTATCCCGGTATACCATCCTCTCCAATTCCCAATGAGAAGGAATGGAATACATTTTCCGGCGTAATATTTCCCTTTGCATAGGAATCACGGATTACACCTGCCGGCACAACTGCTACATCCACAGGATGCGGGTCAGAATCAGACATTTTCGCAACTGCATAGGTATAGGAATCTGCCATAATACTTCCCAAGTTCAATTCCGTATGTAATTCAGAAGCGTCACTGCTGGTAGCAAAATCGATTTCATTGGTACAAAGAACTTGATTTCTTGTATAGCCAAACTTCTCAAGGTATTTGCTGTCCACCATGTTCATAAAACCATCTACTTTTTCCTGTGTCGTTTTATCAGCCTCAATAGATGTATCTACGGTAATTAGTTCATAGGAGTCCATGTTCCATCTGCCATTTGATTTTTGTGACATAGAAAGATTTCCAAGATATTTCCCGTACTCCGCCGCCGACACAATATAAGTATCACCGTGTACAATCGGCTCATCCAGTTTTGTATGTGTATGACCGCTGATGATTAAATCTAATCCCGGCACACTCTTTGCCAAAATCTCATCCTCTGATTTGTCATCCTCTTCCCAAGTGCCGCTGTGTGAAACGCAGACAATCATATCTACATTTTCCTCTTCCTGTATCTCTTCAACCGTCTCTTTCACGGCTTCTACCGGATTTTCAAATAGCAACGGACAATTCGGCACACAATCCAGACAATCCTTGCCGAATACACCTGTAATCGCAATTTTTACATCGTCTTTTTCTACAACAATATATTCCTCAATGTCGTAGTTTTCAAATGCTGCTTCTAAAAGTTTTTGGTCTTCTGTGAGGCCTTTTTCCTCCATTGCATCCCAGTCCACATTGCAAACTACTAATGACGGAAGTTCTTCTCCACTGGAAACTGCAGTATTTAGCATATTCGCTAAACCCTTTGCTTTGTAATCAAACTCATGATTTCCAAGGGTAGTCACATCCATACCAAGCTCCCCGAGCATTCTAAGCTCCGAAGCCTCCTCTTCGTATACAACTTGTACCAAGGTACCCATAGAAAAATCGCCGGCATCCAATAACAGCGTGTCCGGATTCTCAGCCTTCTGTTGATTTATTAAGGTTTTGATCTTTGCAAAACCACCCAGCGTCTGAGTCTTGCCATCTTCTACTGTTGCAAATGGATTCAAATGCGAATGAGTGTCATGCAGGAACATCACATCCAATTTTTTTGTGCTTGAATTGGCTGCCAAACAAAATACACCTGTTGCAGCTAATAAAAATACCAGTAAGCCAGATAATATAATTCTTTTCTTCATAATTTACTCCAATTACAATTTTGAATATCCGTAACTATTTACAATTGCATCCAATCTCTTACCTTCTTTACACATTGGGCATTCACTTGGTGCGTAGGCACGGTAATCCGGGATATCTTTACTTGTAAATATAGTCTTTACTTCCAGACCGTTAATCTTGTTAATAGAACTAAATACTGAGCAGATTCCACATACCGTTCCACCGTAATATAATACCGCTTCAATCGCACGTTTTACAGATTTTCCGGTTGTAATAGATGGTGCAAGAATCAGCACCTGGCTATTCTTAATCATACGTTGCACATTATCACGGAATAAAATCTGTCCGTTCTGATGATACTCCGGTGAAACAATGGAAATATTGTTTCCACGACTTAAAGAAAATGGGCTGACATCCGCAAGCTGCTCTGCCATAAATGTTCCGATCGTGTCAGTCTCTTCCAAACAAACAATCGTGTCAACTGCTGTAGTATGTGCATATTCTTCGGCCAAAACTTTCGCCGTCTCTCTACAGTTGTTATGTCTAACCTTTACTGTCGACATATCGATATATGTATTGATATGTGAGTTGCTTGTGGCAAAATGACCTTTCATAATTTTAATCCTCGCTTTTGGGTTCTTCGTCGAGCGAAGGTCAACTAACCTTTCGTCCATATTGCATCCTCCTTGATACCAATTAAATTTTTCTGATAATTTAGTATAGCATGATAAATTGTCAGACGCAATTGTTTTTGTTAAACAAAAAGGTGGGGTTACATTGCACCCCACCAGTTCCTTTTATGTTCCATATGTAGATATTTTTCCCGTGTCGCCAAGCCACCACGGATATGGCGTTCCGATTTATTTACGTCTAACACTTTCCGCACCTCCGCTGTAAGTGACGGATTGATTTTCTCTAATCGTTCAGCTACGTCTTTATGTACGGTACTTTTACTAATCCCAAAGGCTTTTGCCGTTTGTCTGACTGTTGCATTGTTCTCTATGATATAATTTGCAATCTCAATTGCCCGTTCTTCGATGTAATCCTTCAAAATAAAACCCCTGCATAAATTGCTTTTTTACAATCTATGCAGGGAGAATCTTGTGTATGCTAAAAGAATTACTTCTGCGCTTCTAAACTATTCAGTTGGTCTTCTTTGTCGGTGGATACACGACAGTATGCTGCGATGTTCATAATGTTAACCTTTCTTTGTGTTAATCTGTTTTAAGGTGCAAAAATTGCACCTTAACTTTTATCGGCTTTTTATCGGTCTATAACGGCTTTTATCGGCTTTCCGGTAAATTAGAAATGTTTTTCTTGTGTTTTTGTTCAACACAAAGTATACTCTTTGTAAAAGAAGCGGGTTTCTGACCATCTGACCTTAGTAGTCCAAGATGGGTATCTCGTTTCTTTTTATTTATAAAACTTATTGACAAGTTCATATAAATGCTCTAGAATAATCTCAAAGGAACGAAGTTTACTACCGTGTAACAATTTATTGTTCAGGCGGGCTGCTCGTTTCTTTTTTTGTTCTTACCAAATCATATAAGTAAAGTTTTCCTGTCTCGTCACATCGAACTAACATCCTGGCAGAATAAATATTATATTGTTGCAATACACCCTCCGAATTGTATGTTGGAATACCAAAACGTGTATCATACCGATACCAGCCTTGTTTCGCTTTTGATTTGTGCTTATTTCCAAAATCTTCAGCAACTGCCTTATTAGTTGCAACACGAATTAATTCCCCAATCGCTGTTACCATATTCGCCTTAGCTTTTTCATTTCCGCCTTTTATCCTGATTTTATCCTGCGAATGACAAAACTCATCTGGGAAATCCGTACCGATATACACTTTTTCAGATGTCTCCAATATTTCATAATGCCTCCCAATATATTCCTTCAAATACTCTTCAACATCATCCCAATTTATTGTGCGCCTAGTTTTAAATCGAATATCATTTATCAAAACAATATTCTTCCCATTTTCATCGATAATTACATTTATTTTTGTATTTTGTTCTGCTGTATTCATAATGCCTTCCTCCGTTTTAACTTGATGTCAAAATTTTTGATATCAAATTATAAAATTTCTATCTCTCATATATTCTTGAGGTCTTTTTTCCACCTCAATTTAAACTCTCCAAATCTCGCGAGTTTAAATCGGTATACACCATTGGTATATTTATTTTATAATATTCCATTGGCATAATCAAGTAAAATATGCTATACTTAAGAAAAATTATGATAAATGTTGAGGAAAGAACTATGAATACGACAACTTTAAATCGCGAACGATTAATTGAATGTAGAAAGAAATTAGAAATTACAAAACAACAGGCTGCTATCAGAATGCAATTATCACAGCCAGCGTATCTTCGCTATGAATCCGGTGAACGAACACCATCGATTCATGTGATTTACTACATGGCACACATTCTCGGAACATCTGCAGATTATCTTACCGGAAAAACAGATAATCCAGCTCCAAACTGCCATTATATTTACGAAATTGAGAAGCCGGAACTGTTCTCTCTCATTGATAAAGTGAAAAACTGTGATTCCGAAACACAGAAAAGATTATTGGCTTATTTCCAAATGATTTCCGAACAAAAGGAATCGTAATCTTTATTTTTAAGAATTTCGAGGCTGAATATGAGAAAACATCTCATATCCAGCCTTGAATTTTCTGTTTTTGGATTTTTCATTCACAATATGTACCTATACCGGTTGCCTCTCTTTACATTCATTCTTATCTGTACCCTTTCTTGCAGCTTCTTCTATTACTCGTTCAACCTTGCCTGCGTTTGCTTCTACCAGAAGCTTACACAAGAAGTTAGCGGTATCTTCCGCCGAATTCGGATTATGAAAACGATAATTTAGTTTATTCTGCTTCAAGCGGAATCTCCACCTCCTTCTCTTGCTTGTTCTTTTTTCAATACTATGAATTCTGTCTTACAATTAGACCTCACACGGAATTCTTTTTAACAACAAAAAAACTCATGGCGCTTTAGGAAATATATTTTCCCCTTACCATGAGTTCATTATAATTTAAGATATTCAGTTTTCTTAGGTACATGATGTAGCATATTGTACCCAACATTGTGGTACATCGTCTAAATTCAAACAGCAAAACTGCTATTTCATAAGTGCTTCTGAAAGGTTTCCAATGTCCATCGCAAGAAACGCACTTTGTATATACGTGCCTTCTTGTTAGGGTAAATCCCCTAAAACCCCGTTTTCATATAACACTTACATTAAAATCACTTTTTTCATATGACTTGAAATTGCAGTGCATCTTTTTTTGATTACCCCTAACCTGCTGCTTGTTCTAGCACTTCTTCTGCAATATTCCTTCCAAAATATTTACTGCCACATTAAGCATTAGTAAGTTCTTTTGCCCTGTTTTGAACTGTGTTTGCAAAATGTTCAACTGTATGGACGTACTCTTCATTCATTAAACTAGAGCGAACAATAAAATCTGCTGTGGAAATATTATTTGCAATCGGTATATCATACACCTGCGCAATACGCAAAAGGGCTTTGACATCTGGATCGTGAGGTTGTGCTGCCAACGGATCAGAAAAGAAAATGACCATATCAATACTTCCTTCTACGATTTTTGCTCCAATCTGCTGGTCACCGCCTAACGGACCACTGTTATATCCTTTTACCGTCAGCCCAACTTTATCCGTAATCATTCTCGCAGTCGTTCCAGTTCCGCACAATATATGTTTTTTCAAAATTTCCTTGTTCTTCTCACACCACTGAAGCATTTCTTGTTTTTTTCCATCGTGTGCTATAAGGGCAATATTCTTTTGTTTGTTAATGGTCATATTAATATAATTAGCCATTGCTTTGTCCTTTCTCATGCGTTGCTTGCATTAATAGCATGCATTTTATTTCTATATTCTCGAGGTGTCATCTTAAACTTCTCTTTAAACGCCCGATTGAAAGTTCGTTGACTTTCAAAGCCTGCGTCTAGCCCAATATTTGTAATAGATTCATTAATACTCTCTAAAAGAGTAACTGCATGATTGAGTCGAACATCGTTCACATATTTATTAAAATTGCAATGAAACGTTTTAGAAAACAGTCTAGATAACACATATTTACTTATGCATAAGTCATACGCCATCGTTTCAAGACTAATCCCCTCATTAAAATGCAAACCGACATATTCCACCGCTTTATAAACTAGATCTTCGCCTCCAATTGTATTCTTATCAACCATTTTCATTTCATCAAAGACGTGTGCCAGTATCATCTGCATATATGCTTGGATTACCATACTACTACACGCCTCCAGGTCAACTAACGCCTTAATTGCACGTACAACATCAGGATGCAAAGCCTCTTTTTTGATGATCGGACACTCCGGACTATACTTCAGAAGTTTTTCGTAGCAAGTTGGCGACAAAGAAGGATCCAGAAAAAGGTATATACCTTTATTTTTCCCAGAATCAAACACTTGATAGTGATGCACTACATTTGGGAAAACGATTGCGAAATCACCCTTTTCCATATGATACAATTCATGTGCTACGCCCAACTCAACTGTTCCGTCAGTTATATAGACAATTTCAATGTCCTCATGTAAATGTGGAGGTACGTGTACCGATTTTTTCCATTCAACAGATACCCCTTCATTTCTTGTTTCATATGTTAACATTCTCGCATCAACTCCCATCTTTTTTGATGTAAACCGTTGCCTGAAAAACCACCTTTCGTTTCTTAACAAATAGTGAAAGAAAATCGAATATTTTTTTCTGCGTTAATATGGTATGCATCTTCTACATCGCTACCCCAACTGTCAATTCCACCAACGCCTCTAACCGCTCCATAGATGCACAATACTGTTCTTCGTGCTGGCGGTAATTCTTCGTGGTGTGTTGCATTTTCGATTTCAGTTGCTGTATAAGGTAAGCAAGAAAAAGCAAATGCATCTTCATTCTTTTCAATTCTAAGAACTTGAGCCGACCAATCAGTTCTACTGTTATTGAGACTCATATGTCTGGTTACTTCAAGCCAATTTGTTCCCATTCTCATTCCGCATTCTTGTGGCACAAGATAAGGAGTTAAGCTAAGGTCGTCTACTACATAAACGCCTTCCTCTGCACCTGCCATACGGTCTGGGTAAGTTTCACCCGAAAGACCATCATACATATATTTATCTGCTAAAGTAGGCATAATCATTCTTAAACCAAATGCCGGAAGTTCCGGTAAATTTTGTGCTCCCTTATATAAAACACTTACTTTGATTGCGCCTTCTTCGTTAACATCGTATACTACTTCAACTGTTGTGGCCGGAGTAGTCACTGTTTCATAAAGGAATTTCACTACTATATTATTCGCATATACATCAGAACCATATTTGTTATTACCAGGTGCTACCGGCTTTCCTTGTGACTCTCCATCCATAATAACTTCGATATCAATACAATTGATAAACATATCTGCAGCAAGCCAGCTACCACTCTTAATATGGAACTTACTTCCTCTGTCATTATCAGTCAATGCTCTCCAAAAAGTAGGCTTCGGACTGCGGTATAGCCACTCATAACCATTTTTAACAATGGATTCTAATCCACCTTGGGCATAAGAAAAAATATAATCAAAACCTTCCCCATGCACTCCAAGTGTATAATCTCCATAAACTACTCTTAAATTCTTTTTATCTGTACAAGCCATAATAATACCTCACTTCCTGCATTGCCGGTTTTTCTCTACGGTCAGCAAAAACAATACCATTTCCTGAAAACTCATAATCTGATGGGCGGTCATCAAAATCGCCACCATATCTTAATACTTCTTTTCCAGTTACTTCGTCTTTTACCAATAATGCCTGATCAATAAAATCCCAAATATATCCACCTTGGTACATTTCGTACTTGTCAATCAATTTCATGTATGAACCAAGTCCGCCCATTGAATTTCCCATATCATGCATATATTCACATAACAGATAAGGTTTCTTTGGAGTGTTACTTAAATATTCTTCAATTTCGTATGGTTTTGCATACATACGACTTTCCACGTCAGAAATGGTATCTTCATATTCTCTTGTGTAATAAGAGCCTTCATAATGAACTAATCTTCCATCGTTCTTCTCTTTGAAATAATCGTTCATAGCTTTAATGTCATCCCCTGCGTAGGATTCATTTCCTAATGACCAGAAAATAATTGATGTATGATTCTTGAAAGTTTCGTAATTACTTCTTGCACGGTCAACTACAACTTCTTTCCACTGTGGTACAGAGCCCGGGATATTCCACGATGGCTCAATAGCTCCTAACTTTTGCCATGAACCATGACTTTCTAAGTTGCTTTCAGCCATTACATAGATGCCTGCTTCATCGCACAAATAATACCATGGAATCTGATCCGGATAGTGACAAGTTCTAACAGAGTTAATGTTGTTCTTCTTCATACAGTTAATGTCTGTAATCATGTCATCCATGCCGATACATCTTCCTGTCTTAGGATTCCATTCGTGTCGGTTCACGCCAACGATAATAAATCTTTTTCCATTTAGGTACATTACCTTATCGATAATCTCAATTCTTCTGAATCCAATACTGTACGGTACAACCTCCAATGTAGCTCCCTCTGCATCTTGGATTTCAAGGAATGTTTTGTATAAGTACGGATTGTGATTATCCCACGGTTGAACATCTGCAATTTCAGTTGAAACAAAACCTACTAATTCACCGTCTTTTTCTTCCATTTCCATTGCAGAATCCACAACAATGTTTTCAGCAATATCTTTCATAATAAGACGAGCATTCACTTGTTTGTTGAAAACGTTAGACACGCGTATTGTAGCGTCCAATCTTCCACTTTTGTTATCTTGATGCAAAATCGGATTCAGCCACATATCTTCTACATGCACATCAGGTAGCGCTTTCAAAGAAACATTCCTAAAAATTCCAAAGAAACGGAAGAAATCTTGGTCTTCTAAGAATGCAGCCGTACACATCTTATGAACTTCTACTGCCAAAACATTATCTTTTTCTCTAATATACGGTGTTAAATCAAATTCTGATGGAGTGAAACTGTCTTCTGCATATCCAACAAATTCACCATTCAACCATACATACACAGCCTGCTCCACACCTTCGAAAAAGATGCGAACTCTCTTTCCGCGCATTTCTTCAGCGAGATCAAATCTTGTGATATATGAACCAACCGGATTATATTCTGCTTCGCTAAACATACCTGCTCCAGAACCCGCATTGCAAGTGTAGGCACCTCTGCGGTAATTCTTGCCTTCCCATGGATACATGGTGTTGATATATCTGATTTGGTCGTAACCGGCCAATTCAATATGTCCTGGAACCATAATCTTATCAAAATTACTTGAATCGTAATCTTCTTTATAAAAATCTACCGGTCTGCTCTTTGCGTTCGCGCTAAAACAGAACTCCCATTGTCCGTTTAAAGACTGTGTCAATTTATTGTTTTTCTCAGACAAATCCGCATAACTCGTATAATACACATGATCGCTATGTGCAGGTACTTGATTTACTCTAAACACTTCTGGATTATCTAACCATTTAATATCAGCTTTCATATTAACCTCTCTTTCATAAATAGCCTCTAAAGTGAAACTCTAGAGGCTATATTTTCGTCATTATTTATTCTCTTTTATTTTTTTGTTAGCCTCTTCTACATTTAAGAACGAAAGAATGATTGTAATAATCAAGTTAAATGCGAACGGTAACCAAAGGTACATAACCTTCATCATGCTAATGCAACCATCTGGTTGAACAGGTGCATTGTTGATATATCCGCTTATTTCAAGCAACCATCCTGAAAGAGCTACACCGATACCACCACCAAGTTTTGTTCCAAATGATGTACATGAGAACATAGAACCATCGATTCGTTTTCCAGTTTTCAGATATGTATGCTCGGACACTGAAGCAATTACCGCACCTACATCTCCCTGCCAAGGACCTTCACCAAGTGATGTTAACACCGTGAATACCAACATTAATGGAACACTACCAAGATATCCGGCAGCAACAATTCCTAAACGGCTTAATGTTGCCAAAATGTAACTATACTTATTTACTTTATACATTCCTCTTGCTTTAGCAACTAATGTCGGTGTAATTGTCAATGCAAGAATCAAAGGAATATTAATCGCCCATGAGAACACACCGAACAATTTTTGATTCAACAGTACATATGTCATAAAGTATGTACCAACACCTACCATTGCTGCTCTTAACTGTTGAAGAATATAAATCAAACAAATCATTAAGAAATATTTATTTGATACAAGAAGTTTGAAAGTTTCTACGAATGAAGGTTTGCTTTCTGTCTCAACTGTTTCTCCTTCTCTAAGTTCTTCTTCTGGAAGTTCTTTCACAGAAAAACATGAAAGCGAATTCGTAATAATACCAACTATACAATAGATAATCGCAACTGCTCTCCAGCCTACTGCTCCACCACCAAGTGCTTCAACTGCACCGAATGTGATGGCTTGAATTAACATATTTGTACCAAATGAGAACATGAAACGGAAAGAACCCATTTCTACTCGTTCTTTACTATTCTTTGTAACAAGTGATGTTAATGCTGCATAAGCAATGTTGTTTGCTGTGTAGAATACTGCATTTAACAATGTGTACGCGATAAAGAACCATGCATACTGTGCTGTTTTACCAATATTGGTCGGAATTGCAAACACACCAAAGAGTGTAAGCGCGCATCCGAAGAATCCATAAAACATCCAAGGTCTTGCTTTACCCATTTTACTCTTGGTTCTATCAATCATCGAACCAAAGAAGATATCAGACACCCCATCCAATAACTTTGACACCATAATAAGTGTACCGACAATACCGGCATTTAATCCGATTGTATCGGTTAAATAAATCATTACGAAGGCTGTCAGGAATGCATATACCACGTTTCCCGCAATATCTCCCGAACCGTAACCTACTTTGTTATACCATTTAAGGTATTTTCTTTCTTCCATAATTAAATCTCCTTCCTTTGTTTCCATTACTTCTTTTTAATCGTTCCTTCGTTATTTTTATTTTATAAAAATAGTTTTCGAAATTCCATATCATATATTAGACAAAACATACACAAAATGATAAAATCAATAAAAAGAGGGACGTATTAGGAGGAACTTATGTATACAAATAGTGCATATTTAAACAATTCACTAGTAGATATTAAAGATAAATCAAAGCCTCTCATAGTAACCAGTTGCGGAACTTATCGTTTATACACGCGGCCAAAACTCCCTACTTGGAGACCCCGTGGAAGGCGCGATTTTCAACTGCTCTATGTCGCATCCGGAAAGGCGCATTTTCACTTCGGCAATGAAGAACGAATTGTAACAGCCGGACACATGGTCCTGTATCGACCAAAAGAACCACAAAAGTACGAATACTATGCTGAAGACCAGACACAAGTTTTCTGGGTGCATTTTACGGGTGGGAACGTTACAAATATCCTGCGCTCGTACGGTATAACAGATGATAAAAAAGTATTCTACTGTGGTTCCACCCTTGATTACAAAAATATTTTCCGGACGATGATAAATGAACTTCAAATGTGTAAAGAAAACTATTCAGAAATGTTAGAAATGTATTTAAGACAAATATTTATCATGTTGAAACGATATTTCATAGAAGACTTGAAAACAGATAAAGTACGTATCGTTGAAGAAATTGATAAAGCAACCTCTTATTTTAACGAGCATTATAGTAAGGATATTAACATCGACGAATATGCAGAGCAAAATCATGTGAGCGTCAGCTGGTTTATTCGAAATTTCAGACAATGCACCGGTTCCACTCCAATGCAATATATATTGTCTAAACGAATATATAATGCAGAAATTCTGTTACGAGACCCTTCCTACAATGTAACGGAGATTTCTCGTATTGTCGGATACGATAACCCTCTTTATTTTAGTCGTATCTTTAAAAAAGCAAAAGGGTTATCACCTTCGGAATATCGTAAGAGCATAGAGTTATAGCATACACACAAGAGAAAGAATTTTTTATTGTTCAATTCTTTCTCTTTTCTTTTACAAAATTTGGCTACTTTTTGATTGAATATGGCAAGTAATTATCTGTAACCCGTATTATACTAAAGTCAAGAAATAGGAAAGGAGATGGCGCACATGAAAGAAAAAATGAGAGCATATATTGAACAATTACTTGATTTCTACGCAGAATTCTTTTTACATGGTGTTGGTAAAGAACGCTTCTAGAAAGCCTGCGTAACACACTTTACGATAAGCAGTTGATGCATAATATGAATTACTTAATTTCCTTCTTCCATTACTTCGTTGAAATTTGTGTTCAATTATGTATCGTTCATATATATAAACCCAATGAATAGCAGGCAGCACATTTTTCATAGATGTGTTGTCTGTTATTGTTTTTAATTCTGTGTAACATATATCTTTTTTCTCTTCACGATATAACATTATACCCAAAGGTCGTTCCATCTCTTTATTCTATCATCCACACAAACCGTTCTATTTTGTTACATCTGTATGTACGGTACTTTTACTAATCCCAAAGGCTTTTGCCGTTTGTCTGACTGTTGCATTGTTCTCTATGATATAATTTGCAATCTCAATTGCCCGTTCTTCGATGTAATCCTTCAAAATAAAACCCCTGCATAAATCGCTTTTTTACAATCTATGCAGGGGAGTTCTTTTGTATGACTATCTATTGATGCGTTTAAATATCTTACTCCTGAACAACAAAATATTCATTCCAACAAAGAACACTACCAAAATAATCATCGTCAGATACGGTTTCACCGGTGCTAACGTTGCAAGCAGCATCATTGGAAAACCAAACACAATGGCCGGGAAATTCTGATACACCATGTTGTCCGCTGCAGGTGTTTTAAAATCACCATCAATTTCACGCAGAAGAATAATACCTGTGCTTGCAGTTCCTGTAAGCATTCCGTACATCATTAGGAATTGTTCCTCCGTGTATTCCGGGAACAAGGTTTTGGCTACAAAGTAATTATAAAAATAAGTAATAAGCAAGCCTGCCACACCCAGAATCACAATAATTCCCCAATAATTTTGTAATATATCCAAGCGAATTGCCGCAATACCCGCTACAACCATCACATCAAAGAAAAAGTTACTAATTCTTGTCATCAAAAAGTCATTGATATACTCTTTCTCCGCAATACCATGCTTCTTTAACTGATTGATAATAATCTTTATCAAAGTTGCAGTAAGCACACCAAGCAAGAAGTTGAAACCATAGATAACAGACCTCATACCTGGTAATATATTACCTAAAGCAAACATTAACAGGAAGGTACACATATAGGCTACCATAACCAATGCTATCTGTATGGTCATTTTATCAATGCTTCCCTGCATTGGAATCTCATCCGCTTTTTGTACTTGCTCTGACTTAAGCGCTCCTTCTTGACTTGCACCTACAATCTTTCTTTTTTTCTTGAGAAGATTCAAATGTACAACACCGCCTATGCTGGCACATAAAAACCCAAGTGCTGCAATGGTAAGGCCAAAGGTTTTACCACCAACGAAACCATGCTCTGTCTCGTAGATTGTTCCATAATTCATCGCCTGCCCTGTTCCTTGTCCATAGCCAAATGGTAACAGAACACCAGCCGCCTCAAAGAAGCCTTTGATTATTAAGGAAGCAATAATAGTAATTCCAAAACCAACAATTGCTTGAAGCAAATATGTAGAAACTGTGGTAACACCTGTATTAAAGATTTCTGTTGTACGCTTTTTCGAAAGTTTCCCGTTTTCTGTCTTGAAAGAGGAGGCCACAAACCCAAGCGCCAAAGCGTGGTAGGTAATGATTTCCAAATTGTTGTATCCATTACCGCCAAAGAAAGTTTCCTCAAACAACACATTTCCAGTAATCATCTTATAAAGACTAGTGATTACTAACAATATCCCCCCACCAAGCACTGATGTAGGAATCAATGATTGTTCCAAAATTCGAATCTTTTTCTTCATCGCATTGGCTGCCAACAAGCTTAAGAATAGTACAGCCATAACGTTAAGCCAGCCCCATACACTAAAGTCCCAAAAATTGTTCATGTTCATCTCCTCTAATTACATTTTTAAAATGATAATACATATGCACATATTTGATTGCATTGAACCGTTTATTTCCTTTTAATTGATAAACTTTTTTATCGTGATAAATGTTGAGTTTATTTCGTCCCAGAACAGAAGCTGCTGTAATCTCTGCAAATGGGAACACATTGTCATCAATTAG
>JAZOMR010000049.1:0-5860 GCA_045654105.1 Faecalimonas sp.
GAAGCCGAACCTTCACGCACATATCGTATTTGACTGCACTTGTCGTGAGCATCGCTTAGTCGAGCGTCCTGCCAAGTTCAGCAAAGAGATGAAAAGCAAAAACGGCAAGCCGCCAACTAAACTCATAGATAACTACGGCAAGATCGTCAGGCTCTCAAAGGCCGATATGTCCCGGATGCAAGACCTGGCATCCATCGCCACCGGAATGGAACGAGGTGTGGCCAGCGACAAGGTGCATCTCGATGCCCAGAGGTACAAGGCGCAGGTTATTGCGGAAGAGGTGAAGGCGTTGGAGCAGACTCGTGATGATCTGGGGCATACCGTCCGATCAATCGAAGGTGACATAGCAGTGAAAGAAAAAGAGATGAAAAGAATAGATATATTGTCATCGGTCAAAAAGACTATTACCTCGGTTTTCGACAAGGCGGCCGATGGGATAGGTGTATCCGATAGGGTAAAAGCCCTGGAACAACAAGTAGCAGATGGTCAAGCCAGACTTGATGCAGTTACAAAGGATTCATATACCAAAGCCGAAGTCTCCAGAATGCTCGAAGAAAAAGACAATATCCTTCAACGCTATAAAACTACTGCCGATCAGACTTTGAATAGTATGCAGAAGGAAATCAACCATCTTAAATCAGAAAATCGTCGGCTTCTGACTTCCCTTTACGATGCAGCCAAGATCCTTTTGACTCGCTTTACCTCTGAGGCTATTTCCATATTTGAGAAAGTAGGACTGCCTGGTGTTCTTGGGCAGAGGATATGGGATAGAGTTAAAGAATATGAGGCCCCAAGGGAAGATTTGGGGCAGAAGAATGGGAGAGGAACAAAGTTATAAGGTATTTAATCAGATGAATACTCACTAGGCTGGTATAAGATCCTCGCCTGGTGATACATGTGCACTTAATAGTGTTTAATTATTATATCTTGAAATATTAGATTTGATACTTTTGTCAACATTCTTTAATGCTCCTATCAGTTCACATAGATATCCAATGTGAATAATGAGGATAAAGGCGACTAAAAGAATTACCAGAAGGTTTTCTTTATAGTGTGGAATGATAAATGGATAGCAGCTTAAAAGTGCCGCAATAGTAACTCCTGTAATAGAATACCATATAATGATTCGAATTTGTTTTATGGTCATATCTACATCATTAGGGTCAAATTTCCATCCAGACTTTATTTTATCATTTAATAATGATAGCGGTAACAAGCATAAAAGTTCTATAACACCACATAATAAAACGCAAAAGAACATCCACCAATCAGCTTGTAAATATAGATAACCCCCAAGAAAGGGCATTGCAAATGCAATAACTATCAAGATGGAGTAGAGAACAATGGTTTGGCGATACTTAAATGGTTTAGCCCATCGCTTTTCAAACTCTGCTATCTCTTCTTCCATTTCCTTTAAAGATTTGTTTGATGAATACGATGGATATCTCGGAGGCTTATTTCTTATACTATCTACAAGTAGGAGCCCTGAAAGCAAGGATAAAAACAAGAATTTATCTCCTGCCTTATAGCCCTCTCGGGCGTTTCTTCGTATTTGATTATCAAACATATATAACTAGTATTTTTTTGTGTGGATATTTATCTGCTCCATAATATGACAGACGAAAATCATCCCAAACATCTGTCTTCCATCGTGCCATTCATCTTTAGCTAGCTTACGGATCTCATCAGCACATCGCCAAAGAATAATAAGATTAGGAGGATATGTTTCCGACATGCTCTGAGCATAAGTAAAGACTTTTTCAATATCTTCTTTTGTAATTATCTTTGACTTGTCTGCATACAATGCCAGAGTTTCCATGCAGACCCTAATAACGGGCTTTGCATAAAATGCTTTGTTGCGTTTTATTTCTGCTTCAATACCTTTGATTTGAGCGCAAGCTGTATTCCAAATTTCTTTATTCTGTTTTCTGATGTCTTTGCATGGCAATCCCTGTCGCCCACTCTTGAGCTCAATAAATAATTGATACTCATTTCTCTGCCCCATATTGCACCTGCAATAATAATCGGATCTACCATAATGATTTTTACGTCCGCGCTTCCTTATTATGGGATACTCGAGTATGAAACTATCAACTCTCTCTACTATTGAGGGAACTATGATAGAATGCATTTGTAGTTCACCATAATTAAAAGTAACCCATCCGGTCTTTTGAATATAATCTTCTGCTCTTCCTATGGCATCGACGATAACTCCTTCCAGTAGCTTCGTAACAACCTGCTTATATTGAAATTTACCCTTGCGCCATATGATAATGTCTCTGTTCATTGTTGTTATGTTTTAGGGTTATGATCTTTTGTTTGAATAAGTGAATGAAGGAGGCATATCTAATGAGATAACTATATGTTATTTATATAGGCTTTGTATCGTCTGTTCCGCATACTCAGTAGCAGCCTTAAAAGTAGGTACGCCAGCTCCTTTATAGAAGTCAGTAATATCAAAATAAATATCCTTTTTAATTTCTCCGACCATAATTGGTAATATGTCAAAAATAATTCTTCCTTTTTCTGTCTGAACGTATGATAACATCTGCATATTGTTAACATATCTAGGATATTTTTTCTTTAACCATTCTCTTTCAGCCGCTACCCCTATATCATGGGTTGTAGCCTTGATTTTAATAATATCAAAGTCTCGACTGATGCATTTCTCTTCAAAGGAGATGGTCTCACCTGCATATTTAATGGTGAAGTCCTGTTTCTTCTTCTTTTGAAATAGAATTTTTATTCCATCTCGCAATTGAGGAATGGCCATTATAATTACGCAGATTAAGACTATCAATGCTATAAAAGGCTGATCAAGAAACCAATTAACTGCTCTGTCATAAAACGTTGTATCCAAATACTGCATGACGTTTAACCTATTTATTTTCGTTTAGTATAGCAATTCCACATAAAATATCTTTCATTGCACTTGCAGCATCCATTTCTGCATATATAGATGTGCTGCTTTCCATGTCTTCGGCAATCTTAATTGCACGTTTATAAGTGTCTGGGTAGAGATCTTTATTAACCTCTAAAAAAGTTAGACTAGCATGAACAAAACCGAGATGGGAGCTATCATATCTCTTGTTCATTAATGCATGGGCAGACTTTTCTATCGCTTCTCTCCGATGTAATTCGTTATGTAGGTGAGCAATATAGATGCTCGTACAGGAAAATAATATAAAGCTTAAAATAAGTATTATCTTTATGATAAGACGTTGGTCTCTAAAGATGGAAATGATTAATCCTAGAATTGATGCAACACTTGCAATAATTGATAGCCAGATAGTGTAGTCCATAAGCATATACTGATTTATTTATTTCAGAAACAGGTAGCCCTTACTCAAAATCAGGCCATTCCGAACCCCAATTATGACTATTAGTCGTAGGGGCTGTGTGGCTGTGTTTATTTATAATCTGAAGAATCTCATCCCCATACATCTCAACCTTCTTTTCTCCGATTCCTGAAATGGACAGCAACTCCTCGCGGGTTATAGGCATGCGTGTGGCCAAATCTACAAGAGTGGCATTGTTGAAAATCCAATATGCACGCATATTTTTCTCTTTGGCCTTCTCATATCTCCACTGACGGATTTTCTTAAGTAGTTCCATATCAGTGAGAATGTTGCCTGTTGCATCGCAGATGACGTCAAAACCCTCCTTTTCAATGTGGAAAACTTGAGTTGTCGTAGTGTTTACATTCGGCGTCTTACGCTCTTTTCTGATGGCAGGTTTCTTTGGTTCTGTCATCTTTGGAAGATGTCCTTCCTCCAGCGCAATCTTCTCTGAACGCAGATATTCAAACTTACCGACAGATGGGTCTTCGTTTCCGATGCTATCGTCAATCCACTTGAGATAGTAATCACGACTCATCATTCGGTTGCAACCGGTCTTGTCTTTGTCGGATTTATAGTTTGTGCATCCAAGAATCGGCTCTTTGCCATTGCTTCCTGGTTTTACAATCAGGTAGCCGTCTTTACACCAGTCGCACTTCTTCATCGCCAGGTCTCCTCCTCTGGTGTCGTTGGTCATAAATCCACAGATTTCCTGATCGTTCATACACATCCAAAGCTCAAGACCATAATTCTTGTTCATTCGCCTTTGCATCGGATAGCCGCAGATCGGACAAACATTCTTGATTTTTCTTTTACTCTCGAGGTTGAGATTGCCGTTGAGGGCAACATTAGGATATAGTTTCTTCTCTATGAGCAGCTCTTTTATGAATTCGGATGGCCTGTTCTCAGGAGTTATTATAAATACTCTGTTCTTTGTTCGGGTAAGGGCAACATAAAATAGCCTGCGTTCCTCTGCATAATTATAGGAGTCATCGTGACTTACAACAAGACGAAGAACCGGGTCATCTTCAATTTGAGACGGGAATCCGAACATTTCATCTTTTGCATTGATGATGATCACATTGTCGGCACTGAGCCCTTTTGAACTATGAGCAGTAAGGAAACTTAGTTTAACCCGCTTGCCGAATTTTGCCGAGTATATGGTTTTACTCCTTTCGTCATAGTTGAAGTCTTCCGAGTTGCAAAGATTACGTGCGTCAAATCCATATCTTCCGATCAAGAGAATAGAAGCAACTCCACGTTTCCCCTCCTTCTCATTTTGCTCCAGTATTGCCTGAATAGAACTATTAACCGCTTCTCCGAGATAGTAATATATACCTCCTTTGGGAGTGTCCTCCTTTTTCTTGTCCTTTTTGTCGCAATATGTCTGGATTATGACCGGGTTCTCAATACTTTTGTTGGAAATAAGGCTCTTTTGTATTTGTTCGGAGTTCCTTTGTACAAAGCTGCCGGCGATATTAATCAGTTCTTGTGCATTTCTGTATGTACGAGTAATCTTGAGTTCCTGACCATAACCGAATACCTCACAGAAATGTGTGAACAAAGGCAGAATTGATCCACTGAAAGCATAGATGGACTGCCAGTCATCACCGACAGCAACGATTTTAGCATCGCATAACGATGATAACTCTTTGATAAGGTTATAACGCTGGCGGGAGATATCCTGATACTCGTCAACTATTATATATTTGTAACCAAGACGTTCTTTGGCAATCTTCTTTTTTCGTATGAGTTCTGCAGACTCATTGATCATATCTTCGAAGTCCGTGCAGTTGTCTTGAATCAGGCATTTCTGATATTCAAGATAGCAAGTGCGGCAAATATCCAGGAAGAGTCTTGTCCTGACGTTCTGGATCTTAGACTTAAATATATCGAAGTGCTCCTCTTTAAATCCCTGTGTCTTAAAGTTGGAGATGAAGTTACATATCAGGTTTACAAGTCTTACGATATACTTGGTCTCTTCTGAATTGACAATTTTTTGATAGACCTCTTCTGAAGGCCTTTTGTTTAATTCATATCCTCTGGCGATAAGTTCCTCTTTCAAATGTACAAGATAGTCAGTCCCGTCATTGTATTTAGAGAATGTATATATCAGATCAGTCTTGTGCTTTCTGTGAAGCAATATCTTGTCATTGATACGTTTCTTGTACTTTTCAATATCTTCCGGACTATAAAGATTATTCGTACCGTTTTGTGTAATGCCGAAGTGTTCGATATATGTGACTTTGTCTCCCTGGCGGATTACGAAATCAGGAGTATATGGTTTGTTTGAGTCCAGAATCTGGTATTGATAGAACGGCTCATATTCGTAGTCTATCTGATTAAGGTACAGAAAGTTTGCGATGTTTACCTCTTCTTGAGACCTGAGAATCTCATTGTTCAGCGTCTTTACTTCCTTGGTCTTGTGGTCGATTACCTGCTGAATGTATTCTTGGACATTACTTTTAATAGTGGAAAACTCAGTCCTGGAAATGAACTGAAAATATTCTGCCAGATCTTTT
>JAZOMR010000050.1:0-30785 GCA_045654105.1 Faecalimonas sp.
CGAACCATTCCATCCATCTTGTTTCCAAGTCCAACAACAACGTTACGAAGCACACGGTCATTCATATCAAGACAACGTTTCCAAACGATTTGCCTTGGATCAATTTGAAGTGTATTTCCTTGTTGGATATGATTATCTAACATTGCAGCAAGCAAATTGTTTGCAGATGTAATCGCATGGAAATCACCTGTAAAGTGAAGATTTAAATCCTCCATCGGAACAACCTGTGCATATCCACCGCCGGCTGCGCCACCTTTCACACCAAAGCATGGTCCTAAGGAAGGTTCACGAAGGGCAATAATTGCCTTCTTGTTTAATTTTGCCATGGCCTGTCCAAGTCCAACAGAGGTTGTTGTTTTTCCTTCCCCTGCCGGTGTTGGATTGATTGCTGTAACAAGTACTAATTTGCCGTTTGGACGGTATTTAATTTCTTGCCATAAATCATCTGATAATTTTGCTTTATACTTACCATACAGCTCCAAATCATCTTCTTTGATTCCAATACTAGCTGCAACCTCCTTAATCGGTTTCATTACTGCTTCCTGTGCAATCTGAATATCTGTCTTCATTATGAATTCCTCCTCATATTTCCTTTGTATTTATACGTACTCGTCAACGTACTCTTCAAATTGTTCCATTGACATTAATACTTTTCTTGGTTTGGTTCCTTCTTCCGGACCTACTACACCTGCCTCCGCAAGTTGATCCATAATTCTTGCAGCACGGTTAAAGCCAATTTTAAACTTTCTCTGCAGCATTCCAATGGAACCTTTATCACTTTCAATCACAAATTGTCCTGCATAGATAAAATACTCGTCTCTATCATCAGCACCGCCATCTGCAAATCCGCCACCGGAACTTGTCTGTGCAGAATTGATATGATTGGTGATATCTTCGTTGTATTGTGCACCATCACCGTTGCTTACCAAATAATCAACTACTGCCTGCACTTCCTGGTCCGATACAAATGAGCCTTGTACACGAGCTGGTTTTGGATAACCTGCCGGATAGAATAACATATCGCCTTTGCCGAGTAATTTCTCAGCCCCATTCATATCAATAATGGTTCTGGAATCCACACCAGATGATACTGAAAATGCAATTCTTGAAGGCATATTTGCCTTAATTAGACCAGTGATAACATTAACAGATGGTCGCTGAGTTGCAACAACCAAATGAATACCGCAAGCTCGTGCAAGCTGTGCTAAACGACAGATTGCATCTTCCACTTCTCCCGGTGCAACCATCATAAGGTCTGCAAGCTCGTCTACAATAATTACAATCTGTGGTAATTTTTGCGGTTTTTCCTCCTGCGTTTCAATATCCTGCACAGATTCTACTTTTGCATTATACCCTTTTAAATCACGCACATTGTAATCGGCAAACAATTGATAACGTCTCGTCATCTCTGCAACAGCCCAGTTTAGTGCTCCAGCTGCCTTTTTAGGATCGGTAACAACAGGAATTAACAAATGCGGAATTCCGTTATATACTTTCAGTTCAACCACCTTCGGGTCAATCATAATCAATTTTACTTCTTCTGGACTTGCCTTATATAAAATACTCATAATCAATGTGTTGATACAAACTGATTTACCAGAGCCGGTAGCACCTGCAATCAAAACATGAGGCATTTTTGCTATATCTGCTACAACAACTTTTCCTGCAATATCACGTCCCGCTGCAAAAGCAATCTTGGATGGATGTGTTTTGAATTCGCTGGATTCCAATAAGTCACGAAGCATTACCGCCGTGTTTTCTTTGTTCGGAACTTCAATACCAACAGCAGCTTTACCAGGAATCGGAGCTTCGATACGGATATCTGAAGCTGCTAGATTTAATTTAATATCATCTGCAAGTCCAACAATTTTACTAACCTTGACACCCATTTCCGGTTGTAATTCAAAACGAGTCACTGACGGTCCGCAGCTAACATTCGTTACCGTTGCTTTTACATTGAAAGTCTGTAAAGTCTGTTCTAATTTACGAGCCGTTTCTCTCAAATATGTATCCGAATCGCCACCAGTTGCTTTTCCTCTTGTAAGTAAATTTATCGGTGGGAATTTATATGCTTTTTTCGGTTTTTCAACGTTCTTTTTTATCTCTTTTTCAACGTTTTCTGCTTCTGTAGCAGTGTTTTCACGACTTTCAATGGTGCTTCTTCTTTTACGTGTAGTTGGTTCCTCTTTTTCAGGTTCTACAAAATCTTCCTCTTCTGCAACTGGTGTGGCTCTGTCAATTACAAGTTCGCCCGGTTTTTCAGTTGCAAACAATGTTTCTTGTGAACCAGCAGGCGGTTCTATCTCGTGCATGTCATCCACAGATGGTGCAGCCTTATCAAGTGTTGTATTAAAGGAAACACCGGAAACAACCTTATCTACTCGTTTTACTTCTTTTTCCACACGTTGTCTCTCGTTTTGTTCTCTCCTTCGTTTTGCATCCTCTTTTGCTGTTTGATATACTTTTTCGCCCTCTTTTTTAACCATTCCAACAAATGATTTACCTGTAAGAAGAACAAATGAAATAATAAATAAAACAATAACAACGATATATGTACCAACGTCAAGTGCTGGCCACAAGAGATTTACAAGTAAACCACCTAACCATCCACCACCATCCTTGTGCATGCTACACATAATGTAAATATCTTTTAATGTGGTGTTAGCATCGTATCCATTAATAATTAATTGAAACAATGTACAACACATAAGGAAAACACCCAAACAGGAACCCGCCTTAAGATATGCCTGTTTGTTGCCCTTGTTTGATAAAACAAATGTAATACCTATAAATACTAATATTGGAACAATATATGCCATAAAACCAAATACGCCAAATAAAAATGCAGATAGCGCATCCCCAATGAATCCACCTATACCAAAATGTGAAATCATTGCAAAGATACAAACTGCTAATGATACCAATATTGTGATTTCATCACGCATAAAATTTTGTTTGTTATCTTTTGTATTCTTTGTACTTTTTTTGCTATTCGTACTTTTTCTTTTCTTTGTCGATGCCATGAGTATCCCCCTTGTCTCTTAACTATATTATTATAGCATTATTGGAAACTTGTGTCATCAACTTTGTTTATTAATTCATGCAATTTTTGAAATGCTTCTTTTATTCCACCCACTTCATCAATTAACCCTTCTTTTACTGCATCTGCGCCTTCAAGCATTGTTCCTACGTCTTTTACAAGCTCTGTTGGATTTAGCATCAGCTCTTCCACACGTTTTTGTGAAATGTTAGAATGTGTAGAAATAAATTTGGTGATACGGTCTTGCGTTTTTATCATATTCATTAAGCTTTGTTGCACACCAATGAACATGCCGTTTGAACGAACCGGATGAATTACCATAGTTCCACTTGGCACGATGAATGAATAGTTTGTTGCAACAGCCAATGGCCCGCCAATGGAATGACTTCCTCCAAGCACCAAAGAAACAGTTGGTTTGCTTAAGGAAGCAATCATTTCCGCAATTGCTAGTCCCGCTTCCACATCTCCGCCAAGGGTATTTAATAAAAAGAGAGCTCCATCAATCTCTGAAGTTTCTTCCAATTCTGCTAATTGTGGCAATAAATGATCATATTTTGTAGATTTTGTATTGTTTGATGCCACATCGTGGCCTTCAATTTCACCTATGATTGTAAAAACTTTTATTTTATGTTGTTGATTAGTGTTTTCTAATTCAATTGTTCCGGTTTCTTTTATTTCTTCTTGCTGTTGATTGTTCATATTTGCATACTTCCTTACTATTTATTGTTGTTAGTAGTATGCTTTTTTTCTAAAGAAACATACAATTTTTATAAAACAAAAACTCCGCGTCATTTACGCGGAGCTTTCATCATTACCTAAACACAATCTAATGCTTGTTTTAAGTCATCTATAATATCTTCAATATTTTCAGTACCAACACTGAAACGAATCAAATCTGGTTGAACACCTGCTTCTAATAATTCTTGGTCATTCATCTGTCGATGTGTATGGCTTGCAGGGTGAAGCACACAGCTTCTGGAATCTGCAACGTGTGTTACGATTGCAATCATTTTCAGTGCATCCATCATCTTCACACAAGCATCTCTTCCACCTTTTACACCAAATGTAATTACACCACAGGTTCCGTTTGGCATATATTTCTGCGCCAAATCATAGTATTTGTCACCTTCTAAAGATGGGCAGTTTACCCATGCAACCTTTTCGTGTGCTTGTAAAAATTTTGCTGCATTTACAGCATTTTCACAGTGTCTTGGCATTCTGAGATGTAATGTTTCTAAACCGAGATTAAGTAAAAATGCGTTTTGTGGAGACTGAATAGAACCTAAATCTCTCATCATCTGTGAAGTTGCCTTTGTAATGTAGGCACCTTTACCAAAACGCTCTGTATATACAAGTCCATGGTAAGTTTCATCCGGAGTTGTAAGTCCCGGGAATTTGTCAGCATGTGCATCCCAGTCAAAGTTCCCGCTATCTACAATACATCCGCCAACTGCTGTAGCATGACCGTCCATATACTTTGTTGTAGAATGTGTAACAATATCTGCGCCCCATTCAAAAGGTCTGCAGTTGATTGGCGTTGCAAATGTATTATCAATAATAAGCGGAACGCCATGTGCATGAGCTACCTTAGCAAATTTTTCAATATCAAGCACATTCAGTCCAGGGTTAGCAATTGTTTCGCCTACAACAGCCTTTGTATTGTCCTGGAATGCTGCATTTAATTCCTCTTCGGAACAGTCCGGGTCAACAAAAGTTGCACTAATTCCCATTTTGCGAATTGTGTGTGCGTATAAATTATATGTACCGCCATACACGGCTGAAGAGCATACGATATGGTCTCCTGCCTCAGCTATATTTATAATTGCATAAAAGTTTGCTGCCTGACCGGAAGATGTAAGCATCGCAGCAACGCCACCCTCCATATCACAAATCTTTGCTGCAACAGCATCGTTTGTTGGATTTTGGAGTCTAGTATAGAAGTACCCTGAATCTTCTAAATCAAAGAGTTTTCCCATAGCATCACTGTTTTCATACTTAAAAGTAGTACTTTGATATATTGGAATCACTCTTGGTTCTCCGTTTTTTGGTGTGTATCCGGATTGAATACATTTTGTTTCAATTCTATAATCACTCATCTTGTTTTTCCTCCATCTGTCTATTCGTCCCAGTTGTGGTAAACCTCTTGAACGTCATCGTCTTCTTCCAGAAGGTCTAATGTTTTCTGAATATTTTTAATATCCTTTTCGTCTGTCAATTCCACATAGGTCTGTGGTATCATGGTTACTTCTGCGTTAACCATTGGAATACCTGCTTCTTCCAATGCAAGACGGACATCACTAAAGGAATCCGGATCAGTTAAGATTTCAAAGCTGTCTTCCTCTTCTATAAAATCTTCTGCTCCTGCATCTAAGGCAGTCATCATCAAATCATCTGCATCTAATTCACATTCCTCTTTATCTACAATGATTTGCCCTTTCTTATCAAACATAAAGGAAACACATCCAGATGTTCCAATATTACCGTTTCCTTTTGTAAATGCATTACGAACATTGGAAGCGGTACGATTTCTGTTATCCGTTAATGTTTCTACAATAATTGCCGTTCCGTTTGGACCATATCCTTCATATGTAATATGTTCGTAGTTGGAAGCATCTGCATCGCCAATTGCTTTTTTAATACTTCTCTCAATGTTATCATTTGGCATATTGTTTGCCTTTGCTTTCGCAATCACATCACGAAGTCTGCTGTTGTTTGCAGGGTCTGCCCCGCCACCTTCTTTAACTGCAACAGCAAGCTCTCTGCCGATTTTTGTAAAGATTTTACCTTTCGCAGCATCGTTCTTTTCCTTTTTATGTTTAATGTTAGCAAATTTTGAATGTCCTGACATTTCTTTACCCTCTTTTCATTTTATCTAAAACATGTACATTCTAGCACTCTTTTATCAATTTGTACAGTTTTATTAGTTATGTAATTCCAAACTAACTCTCAATGCATTTTCAACCTGACACATTAATTTGTTATCTACATGACAAATAAAATCCTTTAATCTCTGTTTATCAATGGTGCGTACCTGTTCTAAGAGTACGACTGAATTTTTTACGAGATGATATTTGCTCGCATCTATTTCCACATGTGTAGGCAGCTTCGCCTTGTTCATCTTAGAAGTAATTGCTGCGCAGATTACCGTCGGACTATGTCGGTTTCCCACATCGTTTTGTATAATCATAACAGGGCGAATACCACCCTGCTCTGAACCAACAACGGGACTTAAATCTGCATAAAAAATATCTCCACGTTTGATTTGCACTTATTTTCACACTCCGATTTTTTAAGATACTGTAATTATTTCCCTCTTTTTCGGATGTATTCAAATAAACTCTTTATTTTACGCAAAATAATCGACTTGCTCAGACACTTTTCCATTTTTTACAAAAACACGTGGAATACGTTTGCCTAAATCACAAATAAATTCATAGTTAAACCTGCCGGATAACTCACTTAATTCTTCCACTGTAATTGTTTCGTTCCCATCCTTGCCAATCAAGGTTACGGTATCCCCGAAGCAGACACCATTAATGTCTGTAACATCAACCATAAATTGGTCCATACACACACGACCTACAATCGGAGCCTTTTGCCCTCGTATTAATACATAACCAATATTAGACAGACTCCTTGGATAACCATCGGCGTAACCAACCGGAATTGTTGCAATTTTCATATTTCGTTCAGAAATATATGTTCCACCATAACTAATAGGAGTTCCTGCTGGTATCTCTTTTACAAATGCTACATGGCTTTTCAGAGCAAGTGCTGGTTTTAGCATCATGCGTTCCTTTTGGACTCCTTCTGATGGATACAAACCATATGTAGAAATTCCTGCGCGAACCAAATCAAAATTGGCTTCCGGAACATCAATAATTGCAGCACTATTTGCGCAATGCTCATATTGGAATGTGACATAATTCTCTTCTAATTGCTCTGTCATCCAAATGAAATCTTTCACCTGTTTTTTGGTAAAGGTTTTATCTGTTTCATCTGCCTTTGCAAAATGTGTAAAAATGCCTTCCATACAGACATTTTTCAAACCTGCAATTCGCGTAATTGCATCAACAGACTCCTTGTTTATATCAAATCCCAGTCTTGTCATTCCGGTATCCAACTTAATGTGCATATAAGCTGTCATGTTTTCCCGCTCAGCCATCTGCGCGATGGACACAGCCATCTCTTCTGTATACACATTCATGCGAATATCATGCTTCAGCATTTCCATATATTGATCAGGGAATACGCATCCAAGAACTAAAATTGGTTTTTGGATACCTTCTGCTCTTAAAACAACCGCTTCATCCAAAGTAGCTACCGCAAATCCCCAGATATAAGAAACTACTTCCAGCATCTGTGCAATCTGAACAGCACCATGCCCATAACCATCCGCTTTGATAACCGCCATTATTTTTGTATCCGGCTCTAAATTCTGCTTCATGCGTTCCATATTAGACGCAATCGCATCTAAATCAATTCTTGCATAAACTCTGCTGTATGTCTTCAATCTATTCACCTCTTACATTTATAATTAAACTATATTCCTTTTCTCCAATTTATTGCTTGACCGGAATACAATTTCACATGAAAACGTGCCAGAAAGTATGTATATCATACCCACCCGCACGTTTGTCCTGACAATTATTCTGTAATTCTCTCTCCACTATGACCAATCTTGTACGAGAGTCTCATTAAACTATCTGAAAGATGTACATTTTCTACAATGATGTTTCTCGATAATTTCAAATCAGTATGTGCAAAATTCCAAATACCTTTAATCTCCGTATCAGAAAGTAAATCTGCCACATCACTTGCTTTCGTCTTTGGAATAGTCAACACTGCAATCTCCACATGGTTGTCCCTGATAAATTCTTTCAAATTATCCATCATGCGAATAGGAATACCACGAATCGTAACCCCTTCCAATCGAGGATTCACATCAAAAATTCCTTTTAATACAAATCCACTTGTCTCAAAAGATGAGTAATTAGCTAGTGCCTGTCCAAGATTACCGGCACCGATAATTATGAAGTTATGGTTTTCATCCAACCCAAGTATTTTGCCAATCTCTGTGTGCAAATATTTGACATTGTATCCATACCCTTGTTGTCCAAAACCGCCAAAGTTGTTCAAGTCTTGTCTTATCTGAGAAGCGGTTACATTCATTTTTTTGCTCAAATCACTTGATGAAATGCGTTCTACCTCATTATCAAGCAAATCACCAAGATAGCGGTAATATCGCGGGAGCCTTTGAATGACTGCCTGTGAAATTTCTCTATCTTCCACTTGAATCACCTTCCTGTCTATTTATAACTTAAATTTTATTATATAGAATTGTTTGTCCAAAGTCAATTTTTTCATTGTTTTTTATGGGTTTTTCAGTATAATGATAAGGAATACATTTATTATATCCAGGAGGTAAGATATGATTCTTGCATGCCATAATATTTCAAAGGCATTTGGAGACCAGATTATAGTGAAATCCGGTTCCTTTCATATAGAAGAACGCGAGAAAGCTGCATTAATAGGACTAAATGGCGCAGGCAAATCCACTATATTAAAGATGATTATGAAAGAGTTGGATACTGATGAGGGTGACATCATTTTATCCAAAGGGAAAACAATTGGTTATTTGTCTCAGCACCAAGATTTATCTGCTCATCATTCCATTCTTGAAGAACTAAAATCAGCGCGAACCGAAATCATAGAAATGGAACGTCAGATTCGCACAATGGAGTTGGAAATGAAACATTTAGAAGGCGAGCAACTAGAATCACGTCTTCACTCCTATCATCTTCTGACACAACGCTTTGAACAAGAAAATGGCTATGCTTTCCAGAGTGAATTGGTTGGCGTTTTAAAAGGGTTAGGTTTCCGTGAAGAAGAATTCACAAAAGATGTGAATACATTATCCGGCGGACAAAAAACACGTGTGGCGTTAGGAAAACTTCTTTTGACGAAACCAGATGTATTACTTCTTGACGAGCCAACAAACCACTTAGATATGAATTCCATATCATGGCTTGAAAATTATCTGCTGAACTATAATGGTGCAGTCCTGATTGTATCCCATGACCGTTATTTTTTGAACCGTGTAGTTTCTAAGGTGATTGAGATTGAACACGGCAATATTATGATGTTTAAAGGAAATTATTCCGAGTTCGCAGAGAAGAAAAAAATTATTCGCGAAGCACGAATCAAGGAATATTTAAATCAACAACAGGAAATCAAGCATCAAGAAGCTGTTATAGAAAAATTACGCTCCTTTAATCGAGAAAAATCTATTAAGCGTGCGGAAAGCCGTGAAAAAATGCTCGACAAAATGGAACGAATAGAAAAACCGATTGAAAGTCAAGGTGAACTTCATTTCTCATTGGAACCATCCTGTGTCAGTGGAAATGATGTTTTATCTGTAGAAAATTTAAGTAAGGCATTTGGTTCTCATACTCTATTTCAAAATATATCCTTTGAAATAAAACGTGGTGAACACGTTGCTATCATTGGCGATAACGGAACCGGTAAAACAACCTTACTTAAAATCTTAAATGAAGTAGTTGGTGCAGATTCCGGTATATTCAAACTGGGGTCAAAAGTAAAAATCGGCTATTACGACCAAGAGCATCATGTGTTACATATGGATAAGACCATCTTTGATGAGATATCCGATGACTACCCGAATCTTACAAATACACAGATTCGTAACACTCTTGCTGCTTTTCTATTTACCGGCGATGATGTATATAAACTCATTCGAGATTTGAGCGGTGGCGAGCGCGGACGGGTTTCTCTTGCAAAACTGATGCTGTCTGAAGCCAATTTCCTTATATTGGATGAGCCAACAAACCATTTGGATATCGCCTCAAAGGAAATCTTAGAAAAGGCATTAAACGAATACACCGGAACCGTTTTATATGTTTCCCATGACCGTTATTTTATTAACCAGACTGCTACACGTATTCTGGATTTGGTAAACAAGAGTCTGGTAAATTATATTGGTAATTATGATTATTATATAGAAAAGAAGGATGCATTAACTGCAGTATATACAACTACAAATTCTACAACAAATGCACAACCTGCTACTCCTTCTTTATCCGAAACAAAACTAGACTGGAAAGCACAAAAAGAAGAACAGGCAAAAATGCGTAAACGTCAGAATGATTTAAAGAAGGTTGAAGAACGAATTAGTTTGCTTGAGGAAAGGGATGCACAAATTGATATAGAGCTGTCCAACCCTGATATCTTTACCAACAGTGTGAAATGTCAAGAATTATCTACAGAGAAAGCTTCTATTTTGGAAGAATTAGATTCCCTGTATGAAACATGGGAATCATTGGCTGAATAAATCATTTTTTATTTCACTTATAATAGTCTGACTGTTAACGTTAGCAACGTCTTCTTTGTAAAAATCAATTACAAAGACAAACGCAAAAAGAATTGCAGCAATAATCAAACGTAAAATGAAAGTGCTATGAGAACGAGATTCCTCGTCAAATTCGTTGTGATATAAGGAATGATAGGCAGAGCTATACCTTGGATGGATGGCAGGTGGCGAAATTTTATCATTATAATTTTTTCGAACATCCTGCAATAGCTTTAATCTTCTTTTTTCAACCTCTGTCATAGAATCACCTCAGCGCTCTTAATAAAAAATAAAGCATATACTACGCTGTATACTGTAGTATATGCTTTTATTTATGAAAATAGAATTCTCCAAATTATCGATCTGCCAACTCTTTTACAATATCATCCCAAGTTACACCACGTTCTACCATAAGAACCATTGCGTGATATAAAAAGTCCGATAATTCATATTTGATTTCTTCCGGATTCGGATTTTTAGCAGCAATTACAAGCTCGGTTGCTTCTTCTCCGACCTTTTTTAAAATTTTATCAATTCCTTTATCAAACAAATAATTCGTATATGACCCTTCTTTTGGATTTATCTTTCTGTCTAAAATGGTTGCATATACGCTCTCAAACACTTGTAGCGGATTAAGTTCTTCACTATCTGCTTCCACAAGTGGCTGGAAGAAACAAGATTTCGCGCCTGTATGACAAGCTACGCCTACTTGATCAACCTTAGCTAAGATTGTGTCGTTATCACAGTCTAGTGTTAATGATTTCACATATTGATAATGTCCTGAAGTTTCCCCTTTCAACCAGCGTTCCTTACGACTTCTGCTATAATATGTCATTTTACCTGTCTTTAAGGTGTATTCATATGCATCTTTATCCATATAGGCAAGCATTAAGACATCGTTTGTTTTATAGTCCTGAACAATCACAGGAACAAGTCCGTCCGCATTTAATTTAAACTGCGAAAAATTCATCTTACTATCAAGCAAATTTTCACTGGTAGAAATGCGAATCAGCTCCTGCTCGTCAGACATAATAATTGTTTTTAAATCAGTCAAACTAATAACAGATTTTGCATTTTTGCAATTCATAAACAGAACTTCACTGGCATAGCTTTCTATCAAATCCTTTTGGTCAGAAAACGAACTCTCATCTTCTACTGAAGCAATAATCTTTTCCTTTCCAAAACGCTTAGACACCTCTTCAAGGAGTGCAGCCGCTTCTACTTTAGACATATCTACAATTGCTTTTTTTGCACCTGTATATAGAATTTTTTTCACATCCTCTAAACGCTTTACATTGCCTCCGGCAATCATTGGAATGTGAATCTCGCGATTCATTTTCTTCATGATATCAATTGTTAGGTCATGGTCTGCATCTCCTACCGACAAATCAAATATGCAAAGCTCATATGCGTCTGATTCACTATATTTTTTTGCCAGTTCTACAACGTCTTCACACATTACTTCTGCGTTGCCAAACCCTTGTATTGCCTTCCCTTGCTGAATAAAAATACAAGGAATGTCTCTTTTATATGTATTCACTCTATAAACTCCCTTTCGTAGACCATACGTCTTTCATTCTTGGTTCTTCCATTGTTGCCACATCTAAAGCCTTTCCTAAAGCTTTAAAAAGGGCTTCTGCCATGTGATGTGCATTGCCTGGTTCCAGAATTTTCAAATGTAAATTCATTGCTGCACTATAGGATAATGCATAGAAAAATTCACGGAACATCTCTGTATCAAAATCGTCTAACTTTCCAGTTGGAAAATCCGCCTGGAAATTCAAATACGGTCTGCCGGACAAATCAATGGCACACATTGCTAATGTCTCATCCATCGGTAGCAAAAAGCTCCCATAACGTTTGATTCCCTTTTTATCGCCAAGTGCCTTTAAAATCGCTTGTCCTAATACAATCCCAACATCTTCAACTGTATGATGACAGTCTACATGCAAATCGCCTACAACCTGCAAGTCTAAATCAAACAAACCATGTCTTGCAAATCCGTCTAACATATGGTCAAAAAAGCCCACACCTGTATGTATATTTGTCTTTCCTGTTCCATCCAAATTCAGAGTCAGATTAATATCTGTTTCTTTTGTTGTTCTAACAATATTTGTAATTCTGTTCTCCATATCTTTCACCTACTTTTCAAAACGTACCTTTATGGAATTGGCATGTGCTGTTAATTGTTCTGCCGTTGCAAAACTTTCAATATCCTTGTGCACCTCTTCTAACGCTTCTTTTGAATATGCAATGATACTTGATTTCTTAATAAAATCATCCACGCTAAGCGGTGAGAAGAATTTTGCCGTTCCATTGGTTGGAAGCACATGATTTGGCCCTGCAAAATAGTCTCCTAATGGCTCACTGCTATACTCTCCAATGAAAATAGCACCTGCATTGCGAACCTTCATCATCACATCATACGGATTCTTTGTCATGATTTCCAAATGTTCCGATGCAATTTCGTTTGCAATATCAATCACATCATCCATGGTATCAGAAACTAATATGTAACCGTAGTTATCTAGAGATTTTCTCATAATCTCTGTTCTGCTTAATTCTTCCACAAAGATATCAACTTGTTCAGAAACTTCTTTTGCAAGTTTCTCACTTGTTGTCACTAAAATAGCCGAAGCAAGCTCATCATGTTCTGCCTGAGACAAAAGATCTGCAGCAACATATCTTGGATTTGCAGTTTCATCTGCAATCACCAAAATTTCACTAGGTCCGGCAATGGCGTCAATACTAACATGACCATATACCGCCTTTTTAGCGAGTGCCACATAAATATTACCTGGTCCAACAATTTTATCCACTTTTGGAATGCTCTCCGTACCATAAGCCAAAGCACCAATTGCTTGTGCTCCGCCCACTTTATATATTACGTCTGCTCCTGCCTCTTTTGCTGCAACTAATGTATTAGCGTTTACCTTTCCATCCTTGCCCGGAGGAGTAACCATTACAATTTCTTCCACACCTGCAACCTTTGCCGGCATAATATTCATAAGAACAGATGAAGGATAAACTGCCTTGCCTCCCGGAACATACACGCCTACTCTTTGAAGTGGTGTCACTTTCTGGCCTAGTAAGCTTCCGTTCGGCTTGCTGTCAAACCAACTGTACTGTCTTTGTTTTTCATGATATTCTTGAATGTTTTTCTTTGCTTTGCGTATGATTTCAAGAAGAGACGCATCTACTGTTTCATAAGCTTCCTGAATCTCATCTTCCGTAACCCGAATAGTTGAGGCATCAATGCTAGCACCATCAAATTTTTTAGTGAAGTCAAAAATCGCTTGGTCTTTTTGCAACTTTACAGCATTTAATATTGCTGCCACTCTTTCCTCATATTCCGTATATTGATTTGGACTACGTTTTAACAAATCCTCAAGAAGATTCTTTTTTGTATTTTCGTCCAATTTTAGAATTCTCATCTTTATCCCTCCTGTAAAACAGTGCGCAATTTTGCAAGTAAATCTTTAATACGCTCGTTTTCCATTCTCATACTTACCGGATTTACAATCATGCGTGCGGAAAGTGGACAAACCTCCTCAAGCACATCCAATCCATTTTCACGCAATGTGGAACCTGTTTCTACAATATCTACAATCACTTCAGACAATCCTACTAGTGGTGCCAGTTCAATAGAACCGTTTAGCTTAATGATTTCTACAGTCTGATGTTTTTTGTTATAGAAATAATCCTTTGCAATCTTTGGATATTTTGTTGCGACACGTATGAGTTCATGATGCTTTAAATATTCCGCAGCTGACGCAGGACCACATACACACATACGACATTTTCCAAAACCAAGGTCACACACTTCATGTACCTTTCTGCCTTCTTCCAGAATAGTATCTTTTCCAACAACTCCAATATCAGCAGCCCCATATTCCACATAAGTTGGAACATCCGGTCCCTTTGCCAAGAAAAATTTTAATTTTAATTCTTCGTTCACAAAAATGAGTTTTCTGGAATTCTTATCTTGGATTTCTTCGCATGTAATTCCCAGTTGCTCCAATAATTCCATTGTCTTCTTTGCAAGACGGCCTTTCGTCAATGCAAATGTCAAATATCTCATATTGTATCCTCCAATTTTATTTTATTGTTTTTGAAACGCTCTTTCCTGTTCCTGTGAGCAAGTTTACCATTTCAATATCATTTGTATTTCTCAAATACATCATACTCACGCATAAGTTTTGCTTTGCGCAGGAAATATATTCTTCAATTTTCTTATCCTCTCTCTTTAAAACCAGTTCTGTTGGTTTCCCATTTGCACGAAATTCCTTGGCAAGTTTAATTGCCTCAGCTTGTCTATTGGCATCATAAAGAATAAACGTATTCTTGTTCTTATAAGGGATTGGGAGTTTTTGTCTTGCAAATGCATTTAAAAGTTCATCCACAACTATAACAAAACCAATCGATGGGGAAGCTTTTCCAAATTTCTCCAACAAGTGGTCATAACGTCCACCTTTTACAATGGCATCCCCTGTCCCATATGTATATCCACGGAAAATAATGCCTGTGTAATAACCATAGGTTCCGCTCATGCTCAAATCAAATGTAACATATTTTTCTACGCCATAAGCAGTTAATAATTCATACAGTGCTTCCAAGCGTTTCAATGCTTCAATTGTTCTGAAATTTAATGCATATTTCTTAGCTTCACGAAGAATCTCCACGCCACCAATTAATTCAGGCAAAACCTGAAATGCTGCTTTGGTTGTCTCTTTTGTATTGGCACTTTGTAAAAGTTCTTCTACACCAAAATAATTACGATTGCTGATGAATTCACGAAGCTTAAGTTCACGTTCTTTGTCCAATCCTGTTTCCGCAATAAAGCTTTCAAAGAATTCCACATTCCCTATATGTATTTGAAAATCACCTAAGCCTACTTCTTTTAAACTCTCTACAGCCATAGCCACCATCTCAGCATCAGCTTCCACAGAATCCAAACCTATAAGCTCAGCGCCAGCCTGTGTGGTCTCATGCAATCTTCCTCTATAACTGGAATGATTGATAAAGGTATTTCCTTTGTAGCACAGACGAATAGGCAGTTTCTCCGTATCATATAATGTGGTTGCCATTCTTGCAATCGATGGAGTAATATCCGGTCTTAAAACCAATGTATTCCCCTCACGGTCAAAAAACTTATATAATTCTTTTGACGGAATAGTTCCCACTTCTTTTCCAAACACATCAAAATACTCAAACATCGGTGTTTGAACATTGTGATATCCGTATAAACCAAATACTTTCTGTAGTTTGTTTTCTAACTCGTTTTTTTTACGGTATTCGGCGCTGTAAATGTCTCTTACGCCGTCCGGTGTATGTAAATTCTGCTGTTTCATGAAGTCCTCCTAACCTAGTCCCTTTCTTCTAAATCCATTTGCAATGCATCTAAAAATGGAACATAACATCCATTTTTTAATTGCATAAAATAGTTTGGATTCAACTCCTCATAACGGATGCTTTTTCGTCCGCCATCCTTAGCACGATTCCAAAACTTAAGTAATTCATCATATTTCATATAGTATAATGTATTTCTTGCACTATAATAAATAATCAAGAAGGCAATTCCATCCTGCTTTTCAAATTCCTCCATAAAATTCACTTGATGTTCGTGAATATTCTGCAATGGAAATGTGTCTGTATTACACTCCTTTGCATCAAAGCAGACCGGAATCCCTTGTACAGCACCAATATAGTCTACCGTACTTCTCTGATCAAAATAGGCCAACGTAATATGGCGATGCTCTTTATCAATCTGAACCGGAGTAATTGGCGTTGGAATCTTTTGAATCAACGCAAGACCCTGCTCCAAATATTTTTCATTTGTACGATTAAGAAATTCCTCCAATGTGGAACCTCTAAGTCCTCTTGAATTCCATGTTCCCATGTGAATTATCCTTCTCTTTTCTCTGTATCTAAAATTGTCTGGAACAATGCTGGCAATGGTGCAATAAAGTATTTTTCACTAAGCACCTCTAATTCACCTTCTATTTTTGGCATTTCCACACGATAGGCATGTAAGAGCTGACTTTCCAGCTTGTATTTGTTCTTATACGCATCATTTATCTTTCGATTACCATATTTATAATCCCCAATGATAGCATGTCCCTCTGATGCCAAATGTGCACGAATCTGATGAGTCCTTCCTGTAATCAAATGCACCTCCAAAAGGGTACATCTTTCATTTGACCACAGCGGCCTGTACTCGGTCTCGATCGGCAAACTGTCTTCTGTCTCAGACTGTAATATACTTACTTTATTCGTATTTTCGTCTTTTGTCAAATATCCTTTGATATATTTTTTTTCTTTTATGTTTCCAAGGACCAGACAACGGTAATATTTTCTTAAAGAACGGTCTTTAAAAAGGGCTCCCATCACCTGGAGTCCAATCAGGCTTTTTCCTGCAATGATAAGTCCACTGGTATTGCGGTCTAAGCGATTACAAATAGATGGTTTAAAAGAACGTAACTCCTCCTCTGTGATTTGTCCACTATCTAACAGATAAGATATTACATGCTCAACCACTGATGTATCCTTCATATTTGCTTTTTGCGAAAGCATACCCACAGGTTTATTAATCATAAGCACATTGGAGTCTTCATAAATGATATCCAATTTTGCCTTCGTGCGAACAATCTCTTGCTTAGAAAACTTAGCAACGGTTTCATCTGCTAGAAAAATCTTTACAGAATCTCCAACTGCAAGTTTCTCATTACCTGTTGCTTTTTTACCATTTAACACAATATTCTTTTTGCGAAGCATTTTATAAATAAAACTTTTTGGTGCCTCATTTAAGTATTTTACAAGAAGCTTGTCAAAACGCTGACCCGCTTCATTTGCACTCACAATAATCTCCTGCATATTTTCTCCATTACAATGAAAGATTTAAGATGACTTGGCGAATTCCCAACTCTTTTTCTTTTTCTTGACCTTTTTCTTCTATGGCAAGTTGATTCATTTCTTTTATTCGTGATACAAAGCTCTTATAATTGTCAAAAATCTTCACAGAAACCTTCGTATATTTATTGGAATCTAAATATTTCTTTATATGCTTTGCAGCTTCATTTGTATCAACCTTTTCCTTGGAAGTGTAACCACAAATGGTGTTGCCTGAAATCACAATGCAATCAACCGGCATGATTTTCTTTTCACTTGTAAATACCATATCAAAAGCTGTTGTTATATACTCTGTGTTAGCTTTTATTTCATTCTCTGTTTCGCTGAGAACTGACTTGTGTGGAGCAATCATAATCACTTCCACCAATGCTTTCGAAGCCGGCAGACATCCGAGTATGGCAACTACTGTTAATAGGTTTAACCTGTCACCCGTTTGCCATATCCCCAGAAGAAGCAAAGCAATTACGATGCCAAACTCAACAACCGTTTTTATAATACAATTTCTTTTGCGCCGACAAATATAGCCGGCATCCCCTTTTTTGATTTTCATTTCTGTCCCTTTCTCTACCAAAATTTATCCATGGCATCTAAAAGTAATCGATGTGGCAAAATCTTGGTTGCTGCCTTTGTCGCTTTCATGGCTGCTCCATATATAGAAACATCCTTACCATCTCTCGCATCAATAAGAGCCTGTTTCACAACAGCTTCCGGTTTTACCATTGTTGCCTCTTTCATTGGATTATCTTGTTTCCCGGAGGTTTCAAAAAATTCCGTATCCACCGGCCCCGGACATACTGCCGTAACATAGATTCCGTCTTTGAGAAGTTCTGTCCGCAAGCTTCGTGAAAAACTAAGCACATAGGATTTTGTGGAAGCATATACACTAAAGGAAGGCTGTGGACAAAAGGCTGCTGCAGATGCCAAATTTACGATTCGACTGCCCTTACGCATATAAGGAATGCAAAGCTTTGTCATATGTGTAAGCGCTCTGCAGTTCAAATCAATCATTTCTAATTGTTCCTTGCAGGAAAGTTCCTTCACTTCCCCTTTTTTGCCAAATCCGGCCGCATTCACAAGCATCCGAACATTCGGTTTCTTCTCTTCTAAAAGCTTCTCCAGAATTTCGTAAATATCATCGTCAAGTAAATCTCCCTGCAATATGCGAACATTGGTAAGCATTCGGCTTTGCAATTCCTCTAAACGTTCTCTTCTACGGGCAATCACCCATATCTCATCCAATTCCTTGTATAAATGTTCAATTTGTCTGACAAACTCTCTTCCCATTCCGGAAGATGCACCTGTAACAATTGCAATTTTCATGAATTTACCTCTTCTTTTTGTGTACGTTTCGTATTGCTTTTTTCTTCTTCGGAACTACTTTTTTGGAAACCTCTTTCTTTGCGTCTGGTTTGCTCGATGTCGGTCTTCCATATATTTTATCTTGTCTTGGTCGAATTAAGCAATGCTTATCAAATCCAACCAAATCCATTCTGTCCGCCACTTTCAAAGCTTCCAAAACCAAATCATAGTTCTTCGGATTTCGATATTGGATTAAAGCACGCTGCATGGCTTTTTCATGTGGATTCTTCGGCACATATACCGGCTTCATAGTCCTTGGATCCACTCCCGTGTAATACATACATGTAGAAATGGTAGACGGTGTCGGATAAAAATCCTGAACCTGCTCCGGCATATAACCCAAATCACGCAAATATTCGGCCAAGGCAACCGCTTCCTTCATAGTGGAGCCTGGATGCGAAGACATCAAATAAGGAACCAAAAATTGTTTCTTTCCTAATTTCTCATTGATTTGCTTATATTTTTTTGTAAATGCCTGATATACACTATTTTCCGGTTTTCCCATCATTTGTAATACCGGGTCAGCCACATGTTCAGGCGCAACTTTCAGTTGTCCACTCACATGATGCTCACAAAGTTCTCGAAAGAAACTGTCATCCTTATCCGCAATTAAATAATCAAATCGAATTCCCGAACGAATAAATACCTTCTTTACGTTTGGTAATTCTCGCAGCTTACGCAATAATTTCAAATAATCCTTGTGGTCCACCTTTAAATTTTTACACGGTGTTGGGAATAAACATTGTTTGTTTACACAAGCCCCTTTTGTAAGCTGTTTCTCACATGCAGGTGCACGAAAGTTTGCCGTTGGTCCGCCTACATCATGAATATATCCCTTAAAATCCTTATCCCATATAAATTTCTTTGCTTCTGCTATAAGTGATTCATGACTTCTTGTCTGAATAATTCTCCCCTGATGAAAGGTTAGTGCACAGAAGCTGCAACCTCCGAAACATCCTCGATTGCTAATGAGACTATATTTTACCTCTTCTATGGCCGGAACCCCACCTAATTCCTCGTAGGATGGGTGGTAGGTTCTCATATATGGAAGACTGTACACTCTGTCCATCTCTGATTGAGATAATGGTTTTGCAGGCGGATTCTGAACCACGTATAAATGCTCCGAATAGGGTTCAACCAGTCGTTTTCCGGAAAACGGATCTGTATTACAATATTGCTTATAAAAGCTTTTTGCATAATTCAATTTATCTTCTTTTAATTCATCCCAAGATTCTAAAATCAATGCGTCATACACATTATCTAAGGATTTTACTTTACAAACCGTTCCATCAATATAGGTGATATCTTCAATCGCAAGTCCGCTGTCTAATGCCTCCGCAATCTCTACAATGGAACGTTCCCCCATTCCATAGGAAATCAAATCCGCACCTGAATCCAATAAAATAGAACGCTTCAACTTATTTGACCAATAATCGTAGTGTGCCATTCTGCGAAGACTTGCTTCAATTCCGCCGATAATAATCGGTGTTTTTTTATACGTCTGACGAATCAGATTGCAATACACAGTTGTTGCATAATCCGGTCTTTTTCCCATCACACCGCCTGGTGTAAAGGCATCGTTAGCTCTGCGCTTTTTAGATACAGAATAATGGTTCACCATAGAATCCATATTCCCGCCAGACACTAAGAATCCAAGTCGCGGCTCACCATATTCATTTATACTATTTTTATCTTTCCAATCCGGTTGTGAAATTAACCCAACTCTAAATCCGTGGGACTCCAGAATACGCGTAATAATAGCATGTCCAAAGGACGGGTGGTCCACATAGGCATCTCCCGTTACATAGACAAAATCCACTTGATCCCATCCACGCTCTAGCATATCCTCTCTGCAGATTGGTAAAAATCTATTTTCCATTACAATACCTCATAGGTTTTATTTTTAATATCATCGAAATCCTGGATATAATAATCAGCTAATTCTCGTTTTAAGCTTTCTTGGGGTTTTGAAAATGGGTCCTCAACTGCACAAACCTTCATACCTGCATTCTTACCTGCCATAATCCCCTTTGGAACATCTTCAAACACCAGGCACCTATCCGGTTTCACACCCAGACTTTCGGCCGCTTTTAGATAAACATCCGGCGCCGGTTTTCCTGCCAACGCTTCATCTGAGGTCCAGACAGTATGAAAATATTCTAATACCTGATTGTTTTTTAAGGTTCCTTCTGCTAAATCTCTGGAATTACTTGTAGCAATTCCAAGCTTTATCCCTGCCTCATACATGTCTTTGATAAAGTCATACGCACCTTTTTTTAGCTGAAGCTGCTTGGTATAGACTTCATAAGCCATCTCATGCCATTCATCTTCCAATTCTTTTCTTGTATGTGGAAGTTCCGGAAACAAGTCCAGAAAATATTGTGCCGTTTCCGAATAGCTTTTTCCTTCCATGCCCTCATGAAAGCCTTCCGGCTCTGTTAAATTATATTTAGCCAGAAATAGCTCATCAATATTGGTCCATATCCACATGGAATCAATCAAGGTTCCGTCTATATCAAAAATAATTGCATCAATGTTATTTAACATAACTCTTCTATCTCCTTTTGCGTCAATGGACGATATTCGCCCAAAGCCAAGCATTCATCCAGTTTTAATGTTCCCATCTCTAAGCGCTTCAGATATATTACTTTTTTACCCACAGCCTCAAACATTCGTTTTACCTGATGAAATTTCCCTTCCTGAATGGTCAGTTCTATTTCTGAAATAACATCTGATTTTAAAACAATCAATTTTGCAGGTTTTGTATATTCTCCTTCACCAATATCAAGCCCCTTTGCAAATGCATCGATGTCTTCCATACCCACAACGCCTTCCACTTTTGCATAATAGAGCTTGTCCACGTGTTTTTTTGGTGATAGTAATCGGTGTGCAAGTTCGCCGTCATTTGTAATCAAAAGCAGACCTTCCGTATCCTTGTCCAAACGTCCAACCGGAAACAAATCCTTTCGTTTCTTGCTATCAATCAAATCTAATACGGTTTTTTCTCTTTTATCAGAAGTTGCTGAAATTACACCGGCCGGTTTATTTAACATATAATATTCATAGGTCTCGTATGTTACTGCAATTCCGTTACAAGTCACGTTTTGGGTATCGGTATCGACTTTGATATCTGGATTTTTCACTATTAGCCCGTCAACCGCAACCTTTCCCTGACGAATTAATTTCTTTACTTCCGTTCTGGTTCCGATACTCATATCTGCCAGATATTTGTCCAAACGAATCATTATGACATCCATCTCCATCCTGGTAAATATTTGTTCTTTAAGGAACCGTTTGCAAGTTTGCCCCATCCAAGTGGATAACCATCCACCAAAACAAGGAACCATCCCTTATCTTTTTGCGAAACCAAATCATCCACATCAATGGTTTCGCCCTTCAGATATTTTAAAATACGTTCATCGTCTGCCTTCATGCTAACACAGCGTTTGTATTCTTCCTTTTTCAAACACATGGCAAGTGACTGACTTGGTTCAAAACGATTTTTCTTCAAATCTCCTAAATATAAACCAGTACGAAGGAAACGAATCCCTTTCACATTCGGTACGCCTTCCGGCATATAATATACCTTTTCGCTGTAAATTTCCAAACGACTCCAATCCATATCCCAATCAACATCCGAGAAAAATTCAAGAATTTCTTCTGGCACCTTCTTTGCACGTTCTTTTGTAGGACGAACATTCGTGGTTTCTTTTGACTCTCCCTTTTGTAAAAGAGCCAGATAATGTCCTTCTCCATGCATCTTATGTGGCCATATACGAACTGTCTTGGCAAAACTGTTGTCCTTTGAAGCTGTTACTTCCGGTTTTCCTTGCGCAAACCCTTCATATGGCATAATCTCTTTAATGACAAATTCTGGATACTGCTCTAGCAAATATTCAATCGTGCCTTCGTTTTCCTCAGGGTCAAAAGTACAGGTTGAATATAAAATCATACCACCAGGTTTCAACATTCTAGCCGCCTGCGTTATGATACTTCTCTGTATCTTGGCAAAAAACTCAGGACCATGTTCTTCCCACGCTTTCACCATTTTCTTATCTTTGCGGAACATTCCTTCACCGGAGCACGGCGCATCTATCAAAATTTTGTCAAAATATTCAGGAAAATAGGATTCCAATTTCCCTGGTTCTTCGCTTAAAACTAACACATTGCCAATTCCAAACACTTCAATATTTTTTAAAAGCCCCTTTGCTCTGGAATTGCTGATATCATTAGCCATTAGTACACCCGTTCCATTTAATTTGGCACCAAGCTCTGTTGCCTTGCCACCAGGAGCAGCACAAACATCAAGCACTTTATCCCCCGGCTCAATTGGAAGTCGGTTGGCTGGTGTCATAGCACTTGGCTCTTGCAGATAGTATAAGCCCGCAAAATAATATGGGTGTTTGGATGCCTGCACAGTTTCTCCATCATAGTAGAATCCATTTTCAATCCACGGAATTGGAGTAATATCAAATGGACATATTTTCTGGAACTCTTCCACACTGATTTTCTTCGTATTCACACGAAGACCATACAGTCTATTTTCTTCATAACATTTTATATATTGGTCAAATTCTTCACCCAGAAGAACCTTCATCTTTTCCACAAATGCAACTGGTAAATTCATTGTTTTCCTCCATATCAGCATTATCTTTAAGTATAACATTTTACCTTACGATTTTCAATATATCTTAGCACCCAATATGGATTTATGCTCATTTCTTTTTCATCCGGATAAATATAGATTCCAAGATGCAGATGTACAGCGAATTTGCCCGTTGTACCTTCCGGACCATATCCGCTATCCCCCATAAATCCTAGGATGTCCCCTGCTTTCACTTCGTCACCTACATTTATGTTTGCATAGGATTCTAAATGCGCATAGTAAAAGTACGCACCACTTGGCGCTAGTATTCCGATTCGATAACCGCCCTTGTCAAGCCATCCCTTTTTGCTCACGACGCCATCCGTCATACTTATAATCGGATACAAACCTCTTTCGTTTTTGTTTGCCATGATATCCGTACCTTCGTGTCCCCTTTCACCGCCATAAGACCGTTCGGACATCCATGAATTAGCATAGGACACTGTCATACTTTTCTCAGATTTGAATTCCGGTACAGGAAAATATTTTATATCATTCCAGATAGCTTCTGTAGTTTTTATGTAGTCACTATAGTTATCCTTCTTTTTCCAACTTTTCTCTATTTTATTAAAAGTATCATCTTTTATTTTTGCTTGCAGGTCTTGATAACCAAACTTGCTCTCCAACAAATAGAGTCCCACATATTTTCCGGGCTTCTGAATCGTTTGTAAATAAGAAATCATTTCTTCACCAATATACTGTTCTCGATATAGGGCTGATGTCAAAATTTCCTCTTGTAATCTTGTTTTTCTACTATCTTCCACTAGCTTTCCTGTCAAAAGTGAAATAAAAAAAGTATTTACGACAATGAATATTAGATATTTATATATTTTTTTAAGCATACAAAAATCCTTTTTTCTTTCACTATATGCGCATAAACAAGCCAATTTCTCATAAAATGTAAAAAATGTACTTGGGTAGGTGCCATGAAACGTTTGAAACAATATTCTTACATGCTTCTTTCAATTGGATTTCTCGTTCTAATGCTTTGTTTTCCAATGGAAACCTTTCACGGTGCAACCAATGGACTTTTATTATGGTTTCAGACCCTTCTCCCAACATTGCTTCCATTTATGATACTATCAAACCTATTAATTCGAACAAACTGTGTGTTTTACATATCACGTGCAATACGTCCATTGATACAGAAACTTTTTCATGTGTCTAATGATGCGTGTTATGCCGTTTTAATCGGTTTCTTATGCGGTTATCCAATGGGAGCAAAGGTTGTCGCGGATTTACACACTTCCGGTCGAATCACTAGAAAGGAAGGACAATATCTGCTTTCTTTTTGTAACAATACAAGCCCTATGTTTATTATTAGTTATATTGTCATGCAGACATTTGAAGATAATGAATTACTTTTAATCACCTTGCCGATTCTATTCTTATCACCCATTGTATGCAGTTTCCTTTTCCGAAAGTTTTATCATATCACTTCGGCACCTGTTCATTCTTTGCATACGCAAAAGGAAATCTGCTTTGACTTTCAAATGTTTGATGATGCAATCATGAACGGGTTTGAAACAATTACAAAAGTTGGGGGATATATGATACTCTTCTCCATATTATTTACACTTGGTGAAAATATGCCAATTTCGTTTTTATTACCCTTATTAGAAATATCAAATGGAATACCATTGATTATGAGATTGTCATCAAAATTTGCTGTCGTATATCCATTTGTTTTAGGATTAACCTCCTTTGGAGGATTATGTGCTGTGGCTCAGACAAATTCCATGATACAAAACACCGGACTGCGTATATTCCCATACATAACACAAAAGCTGATTACCGCATTGGTAACCAGCCTGATTGCATTTCTATATGTTAATATTTCTTATTAAGACAATTATTCAGCAAGAACATCAATACCGAATTCCGCTTCCATGCCACGTTCTGATTTTTCAGGAATCTCTAATTCCGCGCGGTTAGAACGAACAATTTCATAGCATTCACGAAGTGAATTAACCAATCCATCATATTTTGTTGTATAACTGTCTAATGTGTGTCCGATAATACCTTCTGCAGTTGCCATCAAATCGTTGGTGTACTGCATAGCACCGATACGGATATCATTTGCATCGTTTGTTGCATTATCTAAGATTTGTTGTGCTTGTTCTGTTGCTGCTAATACAATATCATTAGCCTGTGCATAAGCGCGTTGCATAATTTCATGCTCACTTACTAATTCTTTTGTTGTAATCTGAGCTTCTTGAATCATGCTTTCTGCCTTTGCCTGAGCATCAGCTAAGATAGCATCCTTGTTAGCAATAATTTTTTGATAACGTTTGATTTCATCTGGAGTCTTCATACGTAATTCACGTAATAATTCATCCATTTGATCTTTGTTCACGATAATTTTAGTTGTTGACAATGGTTGAAACTTACAACTGTCAATGTATTCTTCGATTTCTTCAATAATTTGTTCGATACGGCTACTCATTTTATTTGCTCCTTCTCTCTTTTATCTTTTCTGTTACTTTTTCCGCCACAAATTCTGGTACAAACTGTGTAATATCGCCGCCAAAACTTGCGACCTCTTTCACTGTTGTAGAGCTAAGGTACGAATAATCAAGACTGGTAGTTAAAAATAAGGTTTCTACATCAGCATTCAGTTTGCGGTTCGTCTGCGACATCTGTAATTCGTATTCAAAGTCAGTAATTGCACGTAAGCCTCTTACAATCACCTTTGCATCCATTTGTTTAGCAAAATCGATTAGCAACCCTTCAAATGGAACAATTTTCACGTTCTTTAGATTTTTTGTGACTTCGGATAATATTGTAACACGTTCTTCGACAGAAAACAACGGCGTTTTTGCTTTATTTTGCAATACACCTACAATTAATTCATCAGAAATGCTCGCAGCACGCTCAATTATATCTAAATGACCATATGTGACAGGGTCAAAACTGCCCGGATAAATTGCTCTTAACATAAAATTTACGCCTCCTTTTCCAAAAAAATGTGCTTATTTGTTTTATACTCTTTTTCTTTAATAATTGCAAATCCCAATTCAGCAACATATGAAAAATCTGTATCTAGAGATGCTTCTACAATGATAATACCATCGTCAGATAGTAACGTAGAATTACTTAAATATTCGAGAACTCTTTTCTCATGAAGTTGATTATACGGCGGATCCATAAAAATGTAGTCAAAGGTCTTCTTACCTTCCAGACGCTTTAAAGCGTTCAAAACATCAGTTTCATACACTTCCGCTTTATCGGCAAGCTTCGTATATCTCAAATTGTCTTTGATACATTCCATTGCTTTTTTGCTCTGCTCCACAAAAACTGCACTGGCTGCTCCACGACTTAAAGCCTCAATACCAATTGCCCCGCTTCCACTAAACAAATCAAGGAAATTAGAATCCGCAATGTATGCCGAAATCATATTGAAAAGTGTTTCTTTAATTCGGTCTGTGGTCGGTCTGGTTTCCATACCTTCAACAGTCTTCAGTTGTAATCTTTTCGCACTTCCTGCAATTACACGCATAATCCATGCCTCCCATAAGATTTCTTGTAAATTATACAAAGAAGAGATTATCTTGTCAAGAAAGCGAAAAAAGAGTGCAACCCTTTCGAGTTACACTCTTTTTCTACTCTTATCTCATCTCTCGATTATTTACCAGACATTTGTCTTTCTTGTTGTTCGATCATTTTCTTAACCATATAACCGCCAACTGAACCGTTCTGTCTAGAAGTTAAATCTCCGTTGTAACCTTCTTTTAAAGGTACTCCAAGTTCACTTGCTACTTCATATTTAAATTTGTCTAATGCAGCTTTTGCTTCTGGAACTGCTGCTCTGTTTGATGAACGACTTGACATATTCGTTTCCTCCTCATTCTTTAGATTACTTTTTCGTAACTTTATGTTACAACCTTAGTATGTGAGGAAATGAAAAAGATACACTAGAAGTTGTTTCTTGTTTTACCATTTTTTGAAACATTATAATGTAGTCTCTAACATGCCTTCTTTGATATAGAAATTTAAATAATTTTTCAAGTTTCGATTTTCTTCCATTTCCAAATGCGGGTCATGCTTCATAAGTTGAGCCGCCGCCTCACTTGCACGCTGCAAGACTTTAGCATCTTGAAATACATCCGCCAGTTTAAAATCTAAAACTCCACTTTGTCTGATACCAAACAAGTCTCCTGGACCACGTAGTTTTAAATCCTCGCTTGCTATGTAAAAGCCATCATTTGATTTGTTTAATATGGATAAACGTTCCTTCGTATCATTTGTCTTTGACCCACTCATAAAAATACAATATGACTGATGTTTTCCACGTCCAACACGTCCACGAAGCTGATGCAACTGAGCAAGTCCAAATCGTTCTGCATTTTCAACCATCATTACAGTTGCATTTGGCACATTAATTCCAACCTCTATCACAGTAGTAGATACTAGTATTTGTATCTCGTTTTTTGCAAACTGTTCCATAATAGTATCTTTTTCAGCTTGTTTCATTTTCCCATGCAGATGCCCAACTTTAATACTGTTCCCCAATTCTTCCTGTAGCATTCTCGCGTAATCAATCACGTTTTCTGCTTCCAAAAACTCGCTATCTTCTACCATTGGACAGATAACATAACACTGTCTTCCTTCTGCAACCTGTTTCTTCATAAATGTGTAGGCAGTATTTCGATAACTGGTATCAACTACACAATTCTTAATCGGTAGTCTATTCGCCGGAAGCTCATCAATCACAGATATGTCTAAGTCACCATATAAAATAATCGCCAGGGTTCTTGGAATCGGTGTTGCACTCATAACTAAGATATGAGGTGTCTGTCCCTTTTCTGCTAACTTTTCTCTCTGCTTTACGCCAAATCGATGCTGCTCATCTGTTACAACTAAAGCCAAGTTCTTATACTGCACCTTTTCTTGAATTAATGCATGCGTTCCGACAATAATATCTGCCTCACCAGATGCAATCCTCTCATAGGCTTCTCGTTTTTCTTTGGCAGTCATGGAACCTGTGAGTAATTCTACTTTGAGTGGAATCTGATACTGCTCAAACAATTCTGTTATGGATGCGTAGTGCTGTTTTGCAAGAACCTCTGTCGGCACCATCATTGCACCCTGATATCCATTCGCACCTGCCAAAACTAATCCCAACAATGCGATAATTGTTTTTCCTGAACCAACATCTCCCTGTACCAAACGCGACATTACACGTTCACCCTGCATATCTGCAAGAATCTCCTGCCATACTTTTTTCTGTGCGTTGGTTAGTTCATAAGGAAGCTGTTTTATTAATTGTTCCGCCATATCTGTTTTTGGAAATAAAAATGCATTTCTTGTCTTTTCATTGGTTTCCTTCATTTGACGAAGAGCCAATATAAATATCAGGAATTCTTCAAACACAAGACGTTCCCTTGCCTTAAAGAAAGAATCCTTATCCTTCGGGAAATGAATCTGCCTTATGGCATAATTATACTCTGCCAAATGATGCTCCAAGCGAATACTGTTTGGTAAAAATTCTCGCTTTAAATCCAAATATTCCAACGCCTGCCTTACAGCCTTCATTATCATATTATTTGTCAGACCATTTGTCAGTGGATAAATCGGTTGCATGGTAGCTTCTTTTTCATTGTATTTCGCACTTGGAAAGAAAATTTCCGGCTGCTCCATGCATAAAGCACCCCTTCGATTCATAATGCGTCCACGAAGTGTAATCACGCCGCCTCTTCCAAGTGTATTTTTTAGGAAAGGCATGCGAAACCATGTAGCTTTTATAACGCCTGTCAAATCCCTCACATGAATAGATGTAATCTGTAAGTTTTTGGCATTACTAAGCTGCACTTTCCCATAAATCGTACCTGTTATCGTCGCGATTTCACCTTCTACCACTTCACTGATTGGAATCGGTTTCTCATAAATATCGTAGCTTCTCGGATAGAAACGTATTAAATCACCGACAGTATGGATATTCAGTTTTTGAAATAATTTTTCCGACTTTTCTCCAACACCTTTTAAATCGCGTATTCTTGAATATTCATTCATACTAATTTTCCCTCATTATAAACAGTATTAGGCGTATACATTATTTCTGTTCAAACACTGTCTAAATTTTCATGTCTTTTGGCTGTAATACAAGCAATTCTTTATCTACGCCCAATTTTTTGAAAAAAATATGAGTTTTTGTACTGTGGCAAGCTTATTATTTACTATATGCCCAAATCTTTGGGCGAATATATAAAAAAATATGCTCTACGCCTAACAGCCTCCGCTAATTGACTATAAATTTTATAAAATTTTCTCTGCGCCTAATCAATCCAACATTTACCACAGAACCTACATTCAGAAAAGAGAGTTCGCATGCGAACTCTCTTTAATTTCTCTTATTCTACTGCAATTACATAGTAATAAATCGGCTGTCCACCCAAATGTGTATCAACGTCAACATCCGGATACATTTCTTCAATTTCCGCCGTTAATTTTTCAGCGTCTTCATCTGAAACATCAGCACCATAATAAATGCTAATCATACCTGATTCATCATCTACTAACTCAGCAAGCATCTCTTTTGTTGTTTCAGCAATATCTTTTCCAACGGAAAGAATACCTGAGTCACCAATTCCCATGATGTCATCTTTGTGAATTTCTTTATCATCAATACGTGTGTCACGAACAGCGTATGTTACCTGTCCAGTCTTCACATATTGAATTGCCTCAAGCATCGCTTCTTCATTTTCTTCTGCAGACATATCAGGAACAAAATTGATAATAGCTGTAATTCCCTGTGGAACCGTTTTGGTTGGAATCACAATTACTTCTTTATCCTTAACTAATGATTTTGCCTGATTAGCAGCCAAAGTAATATTCTTGTTGTTAGGGAAAATATATACGTGTTTTGCGTTTACTTCATCAATAGCATTTAACATATCATCTGTACTTGGGTTCATAGTCTGACCACCTTCAATGATATAATCAACACCTAATTCTCTGAAGATTTCATTTAATCCTTCACCAATAGAAACCGCAATAAAACCGAACTCCTTCTGTTCTGCCTTTGCTTTTTCTTTTTCCTGTTTTGCAACCTTCTCAGCCTCACGAATTAACTTTTCTTCGTGTTCTTCGCGCATATTATCAATCTTCATTTTCGTAAGCTGACCATAGGTTAAGGCTTTCTGAATTGCAAGCCCCGGATCATTTGTATGAACATGAATCTTAACAATCTCATCATCTGCAACACACACAATAGAGTCTCCGATTGATTCCAAATATGCTTTAAAATCTCTCTCGTCTTTATCTGTGAATGCTTTTTCTGTCATAATGATAAATTCTGTACAATATCCGAATTTAATCTCTGCATTGGTATCTGCGCTGACCTTTGTTACATTTACAGATGTACTTGGTGCAATTTTGCTATAATCAATTTCTTTACCAAGGAAGGCATCGTATGCACCCTTAAGCACCTCAACAAGCCCTTGTCCGCCAGAGTCAACTACTCC
>JAZOMR010000051.1:0-4650 GCA_045654105.1 Faecalimonas sp.
TTTTCCGTGGATGTTACCGATACCTGCTGCTAACATGTCAACACCTAAATCAGCGATTGCTTTACATTCGTTAGGATCTGCACATTCACCTCTACCAACTACACCGTCTTCTTCTCCACCGATTGAACCAACTTCTGCTTCCAAAGACATTCCTTTTTCTGCACAAATTGCAACTAATTCTTTTGTTTTAGCAACGTTTTCTTCGATTGGATAGTGTGAACCATCAAACATGATTGAAGAGAATCCTGCTTCGATACATTTCATACATCCTTCGTAGCTACCGTGGTCTAAGTGAATTGCTACAGGAACTGTGATGTTAAGTTCTTCTAACATTCCTTTAACCATACCTACAACTGTTTTGAAACCAGTCATATATTTTCCAGCACCTTCAGATACACCAAGGATAACTGGTGAGTTGTTCTCTTGTGCTGTAAGTAAAATTGCTTTTGTCCATTCTAAGTTGTTGATATTGAATTGACCAACTGCATAATGACCTGCTTTTGCTTTTTGAAGCATTTCTTTTGCTGATACTAACATAATAATACCCTCCATAGTAAGTAATATTTCGCATTAAGAACGGTGCCTTTCCGTTCCAAATGACCCGTAGGGGAATCGAACCCCTGATTCCAGCGTGAGAGGCTAGCGTCTTGACCGCTTGACCAACGGGCCCTACACTTGTACATTGTAGAACATTTTTCCACAATATACAAGTACTTTTTATCTTTATCCTTATTATTCTTAGAACAACGTTACGTATGCCTGAATCGTGATATATAGAATCACAATCGGCAAAATAAAGGTCAGGTAGAATTTATATGCCTTGGAAGTTGGGAATTTCAAACCAGTTCCTGTATTAGCTTCTTTTACAAATTTATCCCAGCCCCAGCCGTATCTGGTTGTACAGAACAGCAGGTACACTACCGAACCTAACGGAAGTAGATTGTTGCTGACTGCAAAATCCTCTAAGCCCATAATACTTTTTCCTGCAATTTGGAAGTTCGCCCAATCCGTCATACCCAAAATACAAGGGAATGCCAAACTAATCAATAATATTCCATTAATAATTGTACCCTTTTTCTGTGACCATCCAAAGATTTCTCTTGTACATGCAATAATATTTTGAAAAACTGCTATCACCGTCGATAAAGCAGCAAATGTCATAAACAGGAAGAACAGACTTCCCCACAAACGACTTCCTGCCATCTCGTTAAACACATTTGGTAGCGTCACAAACACAAGCCCCTCACCTTCTCCCGGATTAATCCCAAAAGCGAAACACGCTGGGAAGATAATAAGGCCCGACATGATTGCAACCGAGGTATCTAAAGCCATAACGCTAATCGCCTCCCCCGTAAGAGAACGTTCCTTTCCGATATAGCTTCCGAAAATAGAAAGGGAACCAATTCCTATGCTAAGTGTAAAGAAGGATTGTCCCATTGCGGCGAAAATAACTTCTCCAAATCCTGCTTCCTGAATCTTGGAGATGTCCGGTTTTAAATAAAATTCCAAACCCTCCATTGCATTTGGAAGTGTCAATGCACGAACCATAAGAACTAACATAATGCCAAACAAGCACAGCATCATTGGTTTTGTAATCTTCTCAACACCCTTTTCCAAACCAAAGGAACAGATAATCAATCCAAGCACTGATACAAGCAGCATCCAGATAATCATCTCATTACGGTTTGAGGTTAATTCACCAAAGATTTCTCCTATTTTAGTTGCACTTGCACCTACAAATTCACCCTTCACCATTTTATAGAAATATGCCAGCATCCATCCTGCCACTGTTGTGTAAAACATCATAAGCAGATAGTTTCCTGCGATTGCAAAATATTTATGCACGTGCCATTTCGTACCTTTCGGTTCTAATGCATTATAGGATTTCCCAATACTTTTTTGGCTTGCGCGCCCCATGGCAAATTCCATTACTACTACCGGTAATCCCATTGTAATCAGGAAGAAAATGTAGATTAATACAAATATACCTCCACCGTATTGTCCTGTGATATACGGAAATCTCCACACATTACCAAGCCCAATTGCGCATCCTGCTGAAATTAGAATAAATCCTAATCTCGATGAAAATTTTTCTCTCTGTTCCATTTAACTAGTCCTCTTTCTCTCTCTTTTGCACCATAATTTGCAGGGCCTTTTTCTTATTTTCAATATGAACCCTGCTGTGTTGTCCCCCAAATTCGCCATCCAGTGTCCAAGGAATTTCTTCTTCTGATTCTAAAATAAGATCTCCACTCTTAAACGTATACATATGCTTTGTATCAAAGCTTTCCACCAATAAGGAAGTAATAATCTCATTTAATTCCACTAAATTCTTTGGTTTCTTAATTAAAGTAACTTCAAATTCACCATCATTAAACTTGACTTCTTTTCCCGTAATATTTCGGAAACCGGCTACTGATTTGGAATTCGTTATCATGCCAATCATAAACTCATCCTCAATCACCTTGTCACCATTTGTTACCTTAATACGATAAGAAGGAATGCTGGTCAAGCGTTTTACGCCTTCCAAAACATAGGCTGCATGTCCCAATGCACTTTTTAATTTCTGGTCCGTCTGATACGGAACATCTGTAAAAAGACCAAACGCCGCAACATAAACAAAAATGTCCTTATTGAATTTCCCAATATCACAGGCAAATGCTTCTCCACGAACTATTGTATCTGCTGCTGCCATAATGTCTCGCGAAATATGCAGACTACTTGCAAAATCATTGGTTGTTCCAGTCGGGATATAACCAATCGGAATCCTATGCTTCTTGTCCCGCTTCATCATACCGGTAACCACTTCATCTAAGGTGCCGTCACCACCACTACATACAACCATATCAAAATCATCATCCATATCAACTATTTTATAATATGCATCCTTGTAGCTCTGGGTCGGATAAACATTCAACTCATACCCTGCTTTCACAAAAAGGTCCAAAACATCTGACAGTTTCGCTTTCAAAAGGCCTTTTCCTGCATTCGGGTTATATACAAATAACATTTTCTTCATGTTGATTCCTCCTTTCAAAAAATTCCTCTTATTGAATAATAAACGAAAAGAGCATATCTTGCAATATGCTCTTTTACTTCTGGTCTATATTATTGTGCCATTAAATATGTTTCAATCTCATCAGCAGCTGCAACTTCATCTATTCCTTCTGTCACAACAACCACTTCGTCACCATTGCCAACACTCAAAGACATCATACCCATAATACTTTTTGCATTAATGCTCTTTGTTCCAACTTCAATATGTACTTGACTTGAAAATTGGCTGGCCTTCTGCACTAACATTGCAATTGGGCGCGCTTCTAAACCTGATTCGCGTTTCACAGTTACATTCTTCTTTACCATTTTGGTTCCTCCTTACTTATTTCTTATATCTTCTGCTAATTCACTAAGTTTCCTTAATCGATGATTGACACCTGACTTTCCAAGCGGCTCTGTCAGCATCTCTCCCAGCTCCTTTAAAGATGCATCCGGGTAGGTCAATCTTAATTCCGCTATTTCCTGCAAACCCTCCGGCAGTTTGTTAAGACCCATTTCTTTTTGAATCAGTCGAATGTCCTCTGCCTGCTTTGCAGCCGCTGAAACTGTTTTATTTATATTTGCGGTTTCACAGTTCACTTTTCTGTTTACCGAATTTCTCATTTCCTTTAAAATTCGTACATTTTCCATCTCCATCAAAGCAATCGGCGCTTCCATGATATTAAGCAAGTCCACAATCTGTGACCCCTCTTTCAGATAGACCACATACGAGTTCTTCCGTAAGATTACCTTTGCATCCAGACCGAAGCTATTAATCAGGTTCTGAATCTGCTCCGCCTTCGCCTTGGATGCACACACCATCTCAATGTGATATGACTTCTCCGGATGGCTCATGGAACCTGACGCGAGAAATGCACCTCGCAGAAATGCTCTCTTACAGCAGCTCTTGTGAACAATCAGATTACGGCTGGTAGAAAACTCCTCCGAAATCTCACCGTCACCATCTACCAATCTGGCTGCTTGTAACACCTTCATGGCATCCTCATGTTGCTTGACAACCACTGTATAAGTAGTATTTCCCTTGCTCTTATTTATAGTAACAAGAGACTCAGCCTCTATATTAAATGTTTTTTCCAATAATGTAAAGCATTTTCTTGCTACGGAAATATTTTCCGTGCGAACTTTCACAGCATAGCGGTCCCGACTATCAATCGTAACCTTTCCGCACATGCTGATAATCGCAGCAATTTCAGCTATCTGACAGTGCTTCTCTTCATTCCATTGTCTGGACAGCTCTTCCTTTACTTTTCCGGAAAATGTTAATTCCTGTTTCATATCTTAAAATTCTCCCAAAGTCTTCACTTCCGGTTCCAACTTCACACCAAACTCCTGCATCACCTTATCCGATACCTGTCGCATCAGTTCTCGAATATCTGCTGCTGTTGCCTGGTCTTTATTAATCACAAATCCACAATGCTTCTCAGACACCTGCGCGCCTCCTACCTGGAATCCACGAAGTCCCGCATCCTGAATTAATTTTCCTGCAAAATAACCTTCCGGTCTCTTAAATGTACTGCCTGCACTTGGATACTCCAATGGTTGCTTCGTCACACGCTGCACCTTCAACTCATCCATTCTTGCACGGATGGCTTC
>JAZOMR010000052.1:0-11981 GCA_045654105.1 Faecalimonas sp.
CGCACGATTAAAGAATTCTGTTTTAATCCAGTGTGGCGCAATGGCCATTACATGAATCATGCGTTTTTTTAGTTCCATTTCCAAAGCTCTTGAGAAATTCATCACATAGGCTTTTGAGGAGCCGTACACATTAATATATGGTACCGGCTGCCATGAGGAGTTGGAGGCCAGATTCAGTAAGTGGCTACCGGCTGGCATATATGGAAGACTGATGTGGGACATAGCAGTTAATCCCTTTACGTTTAAATCAATCAGATTCAATTGTTTGTCCAAATCCAACTGTGAGAATTCACCAAATAATCCGAAACCGGCATTGTTAATTAAGACCTGAATTTCCGGTTTGTGTTCTTCCAGAAGTCCTTTATAGATTTCATGGCTTTCCGAAACTGCCAAATCTAATGCAATTGGGCGAATCTTTGCACGGCAATCCTTTTGTAATTCTAACAGACGTTCCTCTCGTCTGGCGATTACCCAGATTTCATCTAAAGTAAATTCCTTATCAATAGCAAAGACAAAATCTCGTCCCATGCCACTGGAAGCGCCGGTAATTACTGCAATATTCATAGTATTCCTCCGATTTTAAACAGTTTCAAATTCTTCCACAATCTCTTTTGAAGGTGGAGCGGTCAATAAGCTTACAACTACAATAGTAATGCTTGAGAGAATAAATGCTGGAAGCAATTCGTAGATTCCCCAAATACCACCAATTGGTGCAATCAGATAGTGCCATACGAATACCATCACACCACCAACAATCATTCCGGCTAAAGCACCATAACGGTTGGTGCGTTTCCAGAATAATGAGAATAACATTAACGGTCCGAAGCAGGCACCGAAGCCGGCCCATGCGAAGGATACAATGTTAAATACAGAACTGTTTGGGTTCCATGCAATAACAACACCAACTATAGAAATCAAAACAACGGTTACTCTTGCAACAATCATAGAAGCTTTCTGTGAAAGTTTCAATCCAAAGCAGTCAACCAACAGGTTCTTGGACACGCTGGAAGAAGCAGCGAGAAGCTGGGAGTCTGAGGTTGACATTGTGCAGGCAAGGATACCGGCAAGAATGAGCCCCGCCATAATGATTGCAAATACACCATGTTCACTTAACAGCATAGCAACCTTGATAATTAATGTTTCGGCTTCAGAAGAACCTTCCAGTACATCAATAGCTCCAACCTTTGACATAGAGTAACCGATAATACCGATAAAGATTGCAACAGCCATGGAAATTACAACCCATACAGATGCAATTCTTCTGGAGAGTTTTAATTTGTTTTCGTCTTGAATACCCATAAAGCGCAACAAAATGTGTGGCATACCGAAGTATCCAAGTCCCCACGCCAGCGTAGAGGCAATGGTTAATCCGCTGTATGTAGAAGATGTACCGGTCACAGGATCATGTGTAGCAAACAATCCCATATAACCATCTAAATTTCTTGCATTATCGAGAACAGCATCCATACCGCCGGCAACATTTACGCCAAATACTACAACGATAATAAGTGCACCTGTCATAATAATGCTCTGAATAAGGTCCGTTGTACTTGCGGCAAGGTAACCACCTAATGCAGTATAGGCTACAATAATGATTGCACTCACAATCATGGCTGGAACATACGGAATATCAAATAAAGTAGCAAATAATTTTCCACAAGCTGCAAATCCGGAGGCAGTATATGGAATGAAAAATACTACAATAAATATTGCGGATACAGCAAGAATCAAGCGGCTGTTGTCACGATAACGGTTCGAGAAAAACTCTGGAAGCGTTATAGAATTATTTTTTGCAGTATAGCGACGAAGTCTTTTTGCCACAATCAGCCAGTTTACATAGGTTCCGATTGCAAGACCAATTGCGGTCCAGCCGGCATCAGCAACACCTGTAAGATATGCAACTCCCGGAAGTCCCATTAAGAGCCAACTGCTCATGTCAGAGGCTTCCGCACTCATGGCAGTTACGATAGGACCAAGCTTGCGTCCTCCAAGATAAAAATCGCTAACGTCTTTGTTCTTGGCCGAAAAATAAACACCGATTAAGACCATTGCGATAAGATAAATAACAATAACTGTTAAAAGTCCAATGATAGTATTTGTCATTTTAGTCTCTCCTTTTGTAAAACTTTATAATTTAATGATGTAATTCGCTAAAGTATAACATAAATTAGAGTAATGTGCAATTGAAATGAGCATTTTTTTGTGATACTATAAGAAAAGGAAAAAACTTGAAACTCAAGGAGGAAATAGAGATGGAACAATATAAGAAAGAGTTTATCGACTTTATGGTAGATAGCAAGGTGTTAAAATTTGGAGATTTCACATTAAAGAGTGGTAGAAAGTCTCCGTTTTTCATGAATGCAGGCGGATATGTGACAGGCTCACAGCTTATGAAATTAGGAGAATACTATGCAAAAGCAATTCATAACACATATGGGGATGATTTCGATGTGTTGTTTGGACCTGCTTACAAAGGAATTCCGATAGCAGTTGTTACAGCCATTGCATACAGTAACTTGTTTGGTAAAGAGGTTCGTTACTGTTCAGACCGTAAGGAAGAAAAAGACCACGGTGCAGACAAGGGAAGTTTCTTAGGAAGCAAGCTGCAGGATGGCGATAGAGTGATTATGATTGAGGATGTAACCACATCCGGAAAATCAATGGAAGAGACAGTGCCAAAGGTAAAGGGTGCGGCAGATGTAGAAATCGTTGGACTTATGGTTTCCTTGAATCGTATGGAAGTTGGAAAAGGTGGAGAAAAGAGTGCCTTGGATGAAGTGAAAGATTTGTACGGCTTCCCAACTGCAGCAATCGTATCAATGGCAGAAGTTGTAGAACACTTATACAACAAAGAGTACAATGGTGAAGTTATTATTGACGATACATTGAAAGCGGCAATTGATGCATACTATGAACAGTATGGAGTGAAATAGTAGGAGACGAAGGTGAGTGAAAAAGAAAATAATATTTGCTTTGTATATTTTCTTTTTATTGTATTTTTTGATTTTTTCAGAGATTTATGGAAGAAGCGGAGTTATGCAAGATTACCATTATAATATAACTCCGTTTCAAGAAATAGAGCGTTTCTGGAGATACCGTGAACAATTGGGTTTAATGTCATATATCAATTTGTTTGGAAATGTATTGATCTTTATGCCATTCGGTTTTATGGAGCCGTTGGCAAGTAATAAAAGAAGTTTTTGGGCAACGCTTATTGATGGATGCCTGGTGAGTCTTGCAGTTGAAATCTTCCAATTCATAACGAAGGTTGGTCGCTTTGATGTAGACGATTTAATGTTAAATACGATTGGTGTAGCATTGGGATATATGTGTTTTCTCGTATGGAATGCGATAAGGAGAAAGTATGACACGAAAGAATAAAGAACGACAGAGAGAAAGAGAACGTAGGAATAGAAAAAGACGCAAATACGGGCAAGCGCAATTGAAACATGCAAAAAGAGGAATAGGGTCCTGTGTTTTGAGTGCTGCTGTACTGATTATCATGGCTGCGCTGTTTATTAAAGCCTATGTCAGTGAAGGAACGGCGGCACCAATTATTGGAGGCTTTGGTTTCGTTGCATTTGTGCTTTCAAACTGTGGGTTATATATGGGAGTGCGTGGATTCAAGGAACGTGAAAAAGACTATTTGACTTGTAAAATCGGCGCCTCATGCAGTGCATTTTTTATCTTAGTATTTATCATAATTTTTTGTAGAGGTTTATTTTAATGAATGAAAGATATGAACTTGCAATAGAACGTATTCACGCTATTGTAAATGAAGATACGGTAAATGAAAAATACCGGGATTATTTTCAAAATGTAGCAAATTTTATTTTGGAAATTCATGCAATTAAAAATCGTTTGGAGACAAAACCGAATGTTGACTGCACTTTGGAAGAGCTGAAAAATGAAAATGAAAATATATACAAGGATGTTCTTAGTAAAAACTATGAAATGAGTTTTGCAAATCCGTCTTATGCGGCTACTAAGATGGGCATAGAGATTGGACAGATTTTAAGTTTTTTGTATGCTGAAATTCGAAGTGAAATACCATATGTGTATGAACAACGTTTGGAATATCTTACGATTTGCAATGAATTGTTTATCGAGGTTTATAACTGCTTTGAAGGTGTGGAAGAACCAGATATAGAAGAATTAAGAAGTATCATTTACTGGTATGCAAGCGATTACTGTGATGTATTCTTAACCGACCGTATTAAAGAGCAGGTAAGCCCGGAATGTACATTTGCAACGGATATTGTAATGAACAGCAATCGGGGTGATTTGAGTTACCTATATTATTATGGTGAATTTGTTTCTGAGAATGAAATCGAAACGGCAAAACACTTAAACTCCCTTCCTCAGGAAGTGATTGACCGTATGGCAGAGGTTTATACGGAAGGCTATCGAAGAGGTTTTGAAATTGCTGGCATCGATTTGACGAAAAAATCAGTTGTTAACGTGCGTTATCAATTAGGTTTCGAGCGTGTGATTCGAAAAGCAATTGAAAATTTTGCAAAAATGGGACTTCGCCCAAGCATTTATCGCGCAGCCGTCAATGTGGTAACGAAGAAACAACAACATAAGATTGGCTATTGTGGTGGCAATCCAAATAAGCAGTATGATTATGACCATCGTGATGACCAGGCATTATTCTTAGATAAGAAATTCGTGGAGCGCAAATTGGACGTTATGAAAAATGCTTACGAACAGTATAAGGAGTGGGCAGCAGGCTTTGCCGGTCCAGCTGTTATGGAAGTGTTTGGAGAAGAACCATTTTCACCAGTTCAGAAACCAGAAGCAATTCAATTGAGTGAAAAACAACAGCAGTTATCCGTTTTGTATGATAGCAAATCGGGACAACTTACCAATCAGTATATAAAAGGTGATGAACGAAGTTTTACCATTATTGCATATCCAGTGCCAGAGATTGGTGATAAATACACCGAGATTTTTGACGAGATTATTCGTATCAATACCTTGGATGCCAAGTTGTATGAGAAGGTGCAACAGACCATCATTGATGCACTTGACCAAGGGGAATATGTGCATGTGCTTGGCAAGAACGGGAATGAAACAGATTTAAAAATTCAGTTATACAGATTGCAGAATCCGGAAAAAGAGACAACCTTTGAAAACTGTGTGGCAGATGTTAATATTCCAGTTGGAGAGGTATTTACTTCACCGGTATTGGAAGGCACAGATGGAGTCTTAAATGTAAGTAAGGTATATCTGAATGAATTGCAGTATCGTGATTTGAAGATGAACTTTAAAGATGGAAGACTAACGGATTATAGCTGTAGCAACTTTGAAGATGCAGAAGAAGGTAAGAAATTTATCAAAGGAAATGTGCTTCACAATCATGACACTTTGCCAATGGGAGAATTTGCAATCGGCACAAACACTACAGCTTATGTAGTGGCAAGGAAATATCAGATTGAAGATAAATTCCCAATCTTGATTGCAGAGAAGACAGGACCTCATTTTGCAATTGGTGACACCTGTTATAGTTGGAGTGAAGAAAATCGTGTGTATAATCCAAATGGAAAAGAGATTGTTGCAAAAGACAACTCCGTATCTATTTTGCGAAAAGAAGATGTTACCAAGGCATATTTTAATTGTCACACAGATATTACCATTCCGTATGATGAGTTGGGAGAAATCAGTGTCATTCAAAAGGATGGAACCAGAATTCCAATTCTGTTAGATGGGAAATTTGTCTTGGCAGGAACAGAAGTTTTAAATGAAGCATTTGACGAAATGTAGTTGACATTCCGCCAAGCCGTTAGTAAACTGTAACTATTCAGAACCAACCTCGAAAACACGTTGTGTTGGCTCTGAACAGTTACAAATGACTTATAAGTGGGAAAGTATTTATTTTAATTTCTTATAAAACAAAAGGAGAAAAAAAGATGCCAAAAGTAGGAATCGTAATGGGAAGTGACTCTGACCTTAAGGTTATGAGCAAAGCAGCAGACATGCTGGACAAATTTGGTATCGAGTATGAAATGACAATTATTTCAGCTCATCGTATGCCAGATGTATTTTTTAACTATGCGAAATCAGCAGAAGAAAAAGACTACAAAGTAATTATCGCAGGAGCAGGAATGGCAGCACACCTTCCGGGTATGTGCGCAGCATTGTTCCCAATGCCAGTTATCGGAGTTCCGATATCAGGAAAGAATTTAGATGGTATGGATGCAGTTTATTCCATTTTGCAGATGCCACCTGGAATCCCAGTTGCTACAGTTGCAATTGATGGTGGAGCAAATGCGGGTATCTTGGCAGCGAAGATTCTTGCCACATCAAATCCTGAAATTTTGGATAAGTTAAAAGCATACTCTGTAGAAATGAAAGAAACAGTGCAAGGAAAAGCAGATAAGTTAGCTGAACTTGGACATAAAGAATACATGAAACAAATGTAAGAAACGTGGAGGATAAAAAGATGGATTATAAGAACGCAGGCGTAGATATTGAAGCTGGTTACAAATCAGTAGAACTTATGAAAAAACATGTTCAGGCAACAATGAGACCTGAAGTACTTACAAATATCGGTGGTTTTTCAGGAGCTTTCTCTATGGAGAAATTTAAAGACATGGAAAAACCAACACTTGTTTCCGGAACAGACGGTGTAGGAACAAAATTAAAATTAGCATTTATCATGGACAAGCATGACACAATCGGTATTGACTGTGTGGCAATGTGTGTAAATGACATCGCATGTGCAGGTGGAGAACCTTTATTCTTCTTAGACTACATTGCATGCGGTAAGAATGAGCCAGAAAAAATCGCAACAATCGTTAGTGGTGTTGCAGAAGGATGTATCCAATCAGGTGCAGCCTTAATCGGTGGTGAAACAGCAGAAATGCCAGGTTTCTACCCTGTTGACGAATACGACCTTGCAGGTTTTGCAGTTGGTGTAGTAGATGAAAAAGATCTGATTACAGGAAAAGATTTGAAAGCAGGAGATGTGCTTATCGGTATGGCATCTTCAGGTGTACATAGCAATGGTTTCTCTTTGGTTCGTAAAGTATTTTCAATGACAGAAGAATCTTTAAAGAGAGAATATGAACAACTTGGATGCACATTAGGAGAAGCATTACTTGCTCCAACTAAGATTTATGTAAAAGCATTACGTACAATTAAAGAATCAGGCGTTACAATTAAAGCATGTAGCCATATCACAGGTGGTGGATTCTATGAAAACATTCCACGTATGTTAAAGGAAGATACACATGCTGTTGTGAAGAAAGATAGTTACCCAATTCCACCAATCTTCAAAATGTTAGCAGTAGATGGGGACATCGAAGAACAAATGATGTACAACACATTTAACATGGGACTTGGTATGGTACTTGCAGTTGATGAAAAAGACGTAGAAGCAACACTTGCTGCTATTAAAGAAGCTGGTGAAGATGGATACGTTGTAGGTCACATCGAAGCAGGTGACAAAGGAGTAACTTTATGCTAAGAGTTGTTGTATTGGTTTCCGGAGGCGGAACAAATTTACAAGCAATTATAGATGCAGTAGATAACGGCGCTATCACAAATACGGAGATTGTCGGTGTTATCAGTAATAATAAAAATGCGTATGCATTAGAACGAGCAAAGGCCAAGGGAATCCCTGGCCAATGCATATCTCCAAAGGATTATGAGACAAGGGAGGAATTTAACGATGCATTGTTGCGTGCAGTAGACGAATTGAACGCAGACTTGCTCGTGCTTGCAGGTTTCCTTGTAGTAATTCCGGAGAAAATTATCTCTGCGTATCGAAACCGCATCATCAACATTCATCCATCGCTTATTCCGGCATTCTGCGGAACCGGTTTTTATGGTTTAAAGGTGCATGAAGCAGCCTTGGAAAAGGGTGTGAAAGTGGTAGGTGCAACCGTTCATTTTGTGGATGAAGGGACCGATACGGGAGCCATTATTTTACAAAAAGCCGTTGCTGTAGAAAAAGGGGATACCCCTGAGATATTACAACGCAGAGTCATGGAGCAGGCGGAGTGGAAGATTTTGCCACAGGCAATTGACTTAATTGCCAATGATAAACTGGAAATGATTAACGGAAAAGTGTGGATAAAATAGGAGAATTCAGATGAAAGTATTAATCGTAGGAAGCGGCGGAAGAGAACATGCCATTGCATGGAAAGTAGCCCAAAGCGAAAAAGTAGATAAAATTTACTGTGCACCGGGAAATGCAGGTTGTGCAGAATACGCAGAATGTGTTGCAATCGGTGCAATGGAATTTGACAAATTAGTTGCATTTGCAAAGGAGAAAGAAATTGACCTTACGGTAATCGGTATGGATGATCCGTTGGTTGGTGGAGTTGTGGATGCGTTTGAAGAAGCAGGACTTCGCGTATTTGGACCACGCAAAAATGCAGCGATTTTGGAAGGCTCAAAAGCATTTTCAAAAGATTTAATGAAGAAATACAATATCCCAACTGCCAGCTATGAGAATTTTGACAATGCAGAAGAAGCACTTAACTACTTGGAAACAGCAAAATTCCCAATCGTATTAAAGGCTGACGGTCTTGCACTTGGAAAAGGTGTTTTAATCTGTAATACATTAGAAGAAGCAAAAGAAGGCGTGCAGTCTATCATGTTAGACAAACAGTTTGGTACAGCCGGAAATCGTATGGTTGTCGAAGAATTTATGACAGGACGCGAAGTATCTGTGCTTTCATTTGTAGATGGCAATACTATCAAGACCATGACATCTGCACAAGACCATAAACGTGCAAAAGACGGAGATGAAGGGCTTAACACAGGTGGTATGGGTACGTTTAGTCCAAGTCCATTCTACACAGAAGAAGTAGATGCATTCTGTAAGAAATATATTTATCAGCCAACTGTTGATGCAATGAAAGCGGAAGGCAGAGAATTCAAAGGAATCATTTTCTTTGGCTTGATGCTTACACCGGATGGTCCACGCGTGCTGGAATATAATGCACGTTTTGGTGACCCTGAAACACAGGTAGTGTTGCCACGTATGAAGAGTGACATTGTAGAAGTGTTTGAGGCTTGTATCGATGGAACATTAGACAAAGTAGAATTGGAATTTGAAGATAATGCAGCAGTATGCGTTGTACTTGCATCAGACGGCTATCCTTTGAAATATGAAAAAGGATTCCCAATTGAAGGTCTTGATGAATTCCAAAAACATGAAGGTTACTATTGCTTCCACGCAGGAACCAAGTTTGACGGTGATACTATCGTGACAAACGGTGGCCGTGTACTTGGAGTTACTGCTAAGGGAAAAGACTTAAAAGAAGCAAGAGCAAATGCTTACGCTGCAACAGAGTGGGTAAATTTTGCAAACAAATATAAGAGAAATGATATCGGAAAAGCAATTGATGAAGCTTAGAAGAATAGAAAGGGTGTGATGAGAATCACATCCTTTTTTGCTAGACAAATCTGTGCGATGTGTTATAATGCCATTATAACACGTAAGAAAAAGGTGAAAGATATGTTAATTAAAATTGATTTTAACAGCGATGAAGCAATCTATATGCAGCTTCGCAACCAGATTATTTTGGGAATTGCAACATCCAGAATACACGAAGGAGATTCTCTGCCATCAGTTCGACAACTGGCAGAGGAAATTGGAATTAACATGCATACCGTAAATAAAGCGTATGCAGTACTCCGTGAAGAGGGAATTATACATTTAGATAGAAGACGCGGAGCGGTGATTGCCATTGATATCAATCGATTGCAGGCGCTGGAAGATATGAAGCGTCAGCTTACTGTTGTCCTTGCAAAAGGAAGATGTAAAAACATTACGAAAGAAGACGTTTACGCATTAGTAGACGAGATTTTTGATGAGTATAATTAGGAGGTCGTAAGAATATGCATAAAGATTTTACAGCACAGGCCGAAAAAGTATTGATGACAGCCAAAAGTCTGGCTAGAAAATGGGGACACCCTTATGTTGGAACAGAGCATTTGCTTTTGGCACTGCGCAAGGAATTTACGGGTGTTGCGGGACAGGTACTTGCAATGCACCGTGTGGATGAAGAAAAGATTAGGAAGATTATAGAAGAATTAGGTGCGCCGGCTCAAGGGGAAAAACGAAAAAAAATGGAATACAGTCCAAGACTCGAATTCCTTTTGGATAACGCATTTCAGGAAGCTGTTAGACAAAATTCGGAGAAGATAGGGACAGAACATTTGTTGTTAGCCATGATAAAGGATGCTGACTGTGCGGCTACGCGTAGCCTTGCCACCTTAAATGTTGATTTGGTGAAAGTTCATGATGATATCTTACATGTAGTAGGAATTAATCCAAAAGATTATGAAGATGGATTAGAAGGCGGACGCGTGCAAGGAGGCATGCTGGAGCAGTTTAGCACAGATTTGACCGCAAAAGCAGCAGAAGGGAAATTAGACCCTGTGGTTGGCCGCGAGGCAGAAATTGAGAGACTCATGCAGGTGCTTAGCAGAAGAACAAAGAACAACCCATGTATGATTGGAGAGCCGGGTGTGGGTAAAACGGCCATTATAGAGGGACTTGCAAGTAGAATTGCGGAAGGTATTGTTCCGGAAGGAATGAGAGAAAAACGCATTTTAACATTGGATTTATCCGGCATGGTTGCAGGAACCAAATATCGTGGTGAGTTTGAAGACCGTATGAAGAAACTTTTACGAGAAGTGAAGAATGATAAGAATGTGATTCTCTTTTTAGATGAGATTCACACTATTATCGGTGCCGGTGGTGCAGAAGGTGCATTGGATGCAGCTAACATTTTGAAACCATCCATGGCACGAGGCGAAATTCAGTTAATTGGTGCAACAACCATTAATGAATATCGTAAGCACATTGAAAAGGACGCCGCCTTAGAAAGAAGGTTCCAGCCGATTATGGTAGAGGAGCCGGATGTGGAGCTTTGTAAAAAGATTCTAGAAGGCTTGAAGGCTAAATTTGAGGAGCATCACCGTGTGTTAATAACAGATGATGCAATTGACTCTGCTATTCAATTGTCAGAACGGTACATTAACGACAGGCATTTGCCTGATAAAGCAATTGATGTTTTGGATGAAGCATGCTCCAAAGTAAGTCTTCGTGGATATAAGGTTCCGGAGAATTTAGAACACATGGAAACGATGTTCCAGGAATTGCTTGCGAAAAAGGAAGAAGAAATTAAGGCGGGCAATTTTGCTGAAGCTTCTCTTATCCAAAAAGAACAAGTGGAACTTGGAAAGAAGATTGATAGCACCAAGAGACGGTTCCACAAAGCCCAGGAGAAGAAACAACTAGAAGTTGGAGAAGAAGATATTGCAGTTGTTATCTCTGCATGGACCAAAATTCCGGTTCAGAAGTTGACAGAGACAGAAGGAGTACGCCTTCGCAAACTAGAACAAACCCTTCACAAACGTGTTATCGGGCAGGAAGAGGCTGTAACTGCGGTAGCGAAAGCGGTGAAACGTGGACGTGTAGGAATTAAAAGTCCAAACCGTCCAGTTGGTTCCTTCTTGTTCCTTGGACCTACGGGGGTTGGAAAAACAGAGCTTGCGAAGACTTTGGCAGAAGCGTTGTTTGGGAAAGAAGATGCCATGATTCGTGTGGACATGTCTGAATACATGGAGAAACACAGTGTATCAAAAATGATAGGTTCGCCTCCGGGATATGTCGGCCATGACGATGGGGGACAATTGAGTGAAAAGGTGCGCAGAAATCCATATTCTGTTGTCCTGTTTGATGAAATTGAAAAGGCTCACCCGGATGTATTTAACATTTTACTACAAGTGTTAGATGACGGGCATATCACGGATTCGCAAGGACGAAAGGTTGACTTTAAAAATACGGTTATCATCATGACCTCCAACGCAGGTGCAAAAGCAATTGTAGAGCCAAAGAAATTGGGCTTTGGTGCAAAAGAGGATGCAGCAGAGGATTATAAGAAAATGAAAACTAACGTGATGGAAGAAGTAAAACGCTTATTCCGTCCGGAATTCTTAAACCGTATTGATGAGAC
>JAZOMR010000053.1:0-7585 GCA_045654105.1 Faecalimonas sp.
ACAATCGCAGCAACGTGGTCTTCCCTTCACCGGACGGCCCAACAACTGCTACAATCTCTCCCGGGTTCACTGTAAAATCAGCCTTCTCAAATACAGTTCTTCCATTTCTATATGTAAAATCCATCTGCTTTCCTTGAATACGGATTCCATTTCCTTCTTCTCGAAGCTCATTTGCCTCATCTTCACACACGCGTCGTTCCTCTGGCATATCCATAAGAATCATGATTCGGCCGGCTGCTGTGGTAGCAGAGATAACTCCCGGAACCATATGTACAAGTCCTTGAAATGTACCTGCTAGCATTGACGACAGTTGTAAAAACAAAATCATCGTTCCATACGAAATATGTCCGCCCCACAAACGGTACAAGCTCCAACCAAAACAAACTCCGGCAACAACTCTTCCCACCGTAGACATTAATGCTCCTGTATATACCGCAAATTGATTATAGTCCAATTTTGCATCACGATAGGTCTTTTGTACCTCTCGAAGTTTCTTCCCATACAGGTTGGTAAGTCCAAATGACTTGATTGTCTGTACATTTTGAAAAGATTCCTCTTGGAACGCCATTACATCAGAACTAATCTCACGCATTTTCTTGTTGTGCTGACGCATACGTTTGGATAAATAATAAGAAGCCAGCATGGTAATTGGTGCACTTAGAAGTGCCAAAAGTGCCAACGTGCTATCATAATATAATATCACAACCAGCGTACTTACAAACTGAAACACTCTTGTTACAAAGCCCGGCAACCAGCCTACCACACAGGCAGACACACTGCTCACATCATTGTCCACACGATTCAGCAAGTCTCCAGAATGAAATTCAGACATTGCCTCCCAGTCTGCATGCATAATGTGGTCATATACATTTCTACGTATTTCCTGGTCTACTTCAACTTCAATTCTAGCAATTTTACGCTCACTGTAAGCATGAATCACAATTGCAAACAGCTGTAATACAGCATACGCTACGATAAACGGTATTGTCGCACGAAATCTGCGCGCAACTACCTCATCGAAAATATGCTTTGTAACCAGACCTATGCCCAGACTGGTTCCAACGCCAACAATTCCCAACACGATGTATCCCAATATTCTTTTTTTGTACCTAAAAGCATACTGTGAAATCCATTTTAATTCATTAAGGATTTCCCTTACCTCTATCGGTTTCTGAATCATTTATTCTCCCTCTGTCCATATCGATGTCCGTAACCGTAGCCGTAACCATAACCATAGCCGTAGCCGTAACCATAGCCATAGCGGGACATCTGATGTTTACTTCCATTCAAAACTGCTCCCATCAGATTGTCTGTCAATTGATTGAAAGATTCCAATGCATCTGTCAGTTTGTCAATGGATAAATGATCCGCTTTTATCACGAACAGGGTTGCATCTGCATGTGCTGTCCAAGATGCCACATCCTCTGTTACTAAAATCGGCGAACCGTCTAATATGATAAATTCATAGTTTTCTTTCCACTTTTCTATATCGGCTTTGTAGTCTGTTTTTTTCTCGGCGCGTACTACATGAAGATTCTTGTGTTCTACCATCCTATGTATCTGCTTAGATACAGGCTTACTAAAGTCACAATCCACAAAAATCGTCCGATATCCCTTCGCTGCCAACGCGAGTGCCGTGTTGATTGCCACGGTTGTGGTTCCTTCCCCCTCCAACGCTCCGTCGAATAGGTAAACCTGATGCTGTTGTTCCTGGGCATCCCTTTCTATGCGTCTACGGATATTGCTCACTGCATCCTTTAAGTCAAAGTAACGGGAGCCATCCTCTGATATCATAGGAAACCTACCTCTTCCAGCTACCTTCGTGTACGGCATGGCTGCAACACATTGCAAGCGGAAATTCTGCTTGATATCTTCCTCTTCAATGACTGTTCTGCGTAGCAAGATATATGCCATAACAAACATACAGTAAAGTGCCAACGCCACCAAAGCTACTTTGCCACAAATATCTAGATATGCCGGAGCATTCCCAATATAGGCGCCTTCCGGCTCCTCTATCATCTGCAAGTTAATGTCCACCAGTGCTACACGAAATACTCTCGCGTAATTATTGAGAAATGCCTGTATCACCTTACTCACTTCTTCTGCATTGCCACCGGAAGAAACCACGGCAAACAGATTCGTGGTACCTATGCGCTCTGCAGATATGGTAGCCGGCAAAAACTCCACTTCCAAATCGTGACACATCGCATCCTTCATCACATCGCTTGACACGATGGATGAAAATGAAACAGCCAATTCATCTGTAGCTTCCTTATTGTACTGGTAATTTGACTCTCCATTTTGTTCCCTTGTCACGGCAAAGGTTACCTTGTCGTAGTAAACCGCAACATATGAAAACTTCACATATGCACCGGCCGCTGTCACTGTAATCGCCAATAACAAAATCAACAGAAACCAAGTTCTTCGAAAAATAATTAGCGCTTTGTTTAATATTTCTAACAAGTCGATTTCTTTATTGTTATTCCACATTCTGCACACCTCCTTCATCAAGATGCACTCTCTTTTTGAGCATCCATGTCGGAGTAGAACGATTTAACACACATCCCATAATCGGTGTGCCCTGTATTAAATAATGCTCAATCGTTCGATTTATAAGGGTAGTAGGTACTACATTCTGGCAAACCACCAACATGAGCGCATCCGCATATTGAGAAATAATTCTGGAATCACTCATCATATGGGACGGCGGGGTGTCAATTAAAATGTAATCATACTTTTCCCTACATTCCTGTAACCACGCCTCTAATATCGGATTTTCAAGAAGTTCCAGTCGATTTGAAACACCATGCTTGGTGTATGCACAATCAATCTTCATGCGCCCGTGCGTAGTAACCGTCTGCTGTATCGCTATCTCTCCTCGCAGCGCCTCCTCAATTCCATGCTCTACTGTTACCTCCATTAATTTATGTAATGCCGGTTTCCCAAGATCCAAATCCACCAAAAGAACTTTTCTTCCCTGTTTCGCCAGGGCAATCGCCAAATTCAAAATAATTGATGACTTTCCTTCGTTTTCCATTGTGCTGCTAACACTTACAATTTTATAATCTTTTTTTCTCGCTTGTGCTTCAAAACGAATTCTCAGACGCCTAAACGCTTCCACGAATTCAAAACTGGTTGTCATCTGTGTAATGAGTAGCGCCTTCTTTTTTTGGATTTTTCCCCATTTGATAATGGTTTTTGGTTCTTTTACAATATTTGCGAGCAAACGTACCTGTAATTTATTCTTTATATCCTTTTTCTCTTTAACTGTATCCCTCAGGAACGACAAAACTCCATAAAAGGCTGTTGCAAGAAGAAATCCTATCCCACCGAAAATTACTACATTTTTCAAATGATTTAATTGGTTACTCGGCTGTACAGGAACCTGCATCTTATCAATCACTTCTAATCTGGTTTGACCAATCACCAGGCTTGCCACTTCCTCGTATCGTTCCATCATAGAATACAACATGCGATAGGAAATCTGAGGCGACGATGCCTCCGCTTTGATTCTCATCACATTAGTTCCCGGCACATTCTCTATAGAATAAGAACCTTGTATGTTCTCTACATCCAGTTCTTCCCTTACCTGTTTCATAAACAGATTGCTGGATAAGATGTATCCTAACGCGGTTGCAATTTCCTCACCTTCCTCCTCCGATGTAGTGCTTCCGGAAGATTGTTTGCGGACAACGGATACCTCTGTATGGTAGATAGGACGATATGTAAATGTCAGAAATAAATCTGCCGCAATCGCAACGATTACGCCAAACAAACAGATAATGTGCCAACGCTGTAACACATCATGGACAATATTATAAATCTGTTCATTCCAGTTAAAACTCTGTCCCTCGTTCTGTTCCATCTTGCATGTTCCTTTCCTATTCTACGACAACAATGCCTTTTGTACGGGCAATGTTTTCTGTTTCCTCGCTTAGTACATAATATACTTCATATATTCCCGGAGTATTAAAATCAACTTCTCCATCTATCTGAATCATCTCATTGTACTTTGATATCACTTGATTTCCAAGCATTATTTCTTGTACATTCTGCTTGAGATCATAGATTTCACCAGCAGGTACATATAGTGCATATTCTCGAAGACCTATTTTTACAGGATATGTATTTCTGTCATATTCCAATACAACACTAAGATTGCTTTCTGTTCCTGTACTGTCATAAGTATGTATTTTTAATACCACTTCATTGTCCTGCAGCTTTCCAATGTTTACTTCCACATTATTGGAAATATCTCCATCCACACAACTGACTGCCTCCATCATCCTATTAATCTTGGCAACTGAAATTGTATCTTGTGCCAATGAATCTTTTATTAATATCTTTGGCGGCTGATAATCCACATAAGATATGGTTCTCGTCGCCTGCGTAGCCTTGTTTTCCTTATCAAAAACCACATATCGAACTGTGCGGTTCTTTTTCCCATCAAACGCTGAAATAGAATCTATAATAACCTCTGAAGTCAGTTCTCCATCCTCCTTATCGTTTGCTCGAACTCCTTCCATCAATCGACTACTATCATCACTGACACTTAGTTCTAAATGTGTTTCTTCAAAAATAATCTGCGGCGCTTCATTTGTATCTTCTTTTTCACAATAATATAAAAAAGCGATATAACCAGCAATTAGCACAAACATAAGAATGATACTAATCCATCTCCTCTTCATAAACTACACCTCTGTTTGTCTCCGAATAATCGGTTTATCTTCTATCACTTTCCTCGGATTCTCCTCGAAAATACATTTTGCTCTTGCCTCTCCGTATTTCTCCCGAATCTCCTGTTCTACATATCGAAGCCCTGCGTTTCGGTATTTAGGATGATGAGCATCACTAGCTATAAAATCCACCAGCTCCTGCTCTAACAACCATACTGCCGTATGCAAAGATTTCACACCATGTTTTCCCATAAGGCTTCCTTTGTTCACTTGGAACAATGCTCCCATCTCTGCAGCTTTCCGAATACATGCTCCATTTCGAAGCAAGCAATCCTCCTGAATCGCCTCATATCTTTCCGGGTGTGCAACAATTGGAATCCCTCCAATCTCCGCCACACTTTCTATCCCCTCTAAAAATACTTGGTCTGTGACATTAAAATAATGTTCTATCAAATAGTATCTACTTCCACAAAGCGGATAATAATCTTCTTTCTGGTATAAGAATTCTTGTTTCCCTTCAAACAGAATCTCCATCCCCGGATGCAAACGAACTTGTATCCCTCGTTTGGCCACTTCATAACATAATCTTTTAAAACATGATGCCAAACGCTCATCATTCGCATTAAAGAAACCATAAGAAGGCGCACAATGTGGTGTCAAAAAAACATCTGTGGTTCCTCCTGCGGACGCATTTTGCAGCATCTGTATTGCCATTTGGTAATTACTTGCCCCATCATCTACACCCGACATAATGTGTGTATGTATATCAATCAAAATAGACGCTCCTTATTCTCTCTTTTGCCGCATCAATAGATGCTTGTTCCGGATACATTACATAAAGCTTTTGCCCACTGTAATAGGAATAATCCTTCCCATCACTTCCATTCACGCTGGTTGTTTCCATCGACCACTTCGGCATATCATTTATCTGAAACTGAATGAATTCTTTAATGTCCGCATCTGGAATGTTAGTCTCCACACAGTCACCAACTGCTTGAAATAACTGCAAATAATCATACTCCAATGTAGGATTTGAAAGTTTTCCCACAATTGCCTCGATAATTTTCATCTGATTTTTTCCTCGTTGACGGTCTCCATCTATAAAAGCATACCTTTCACGCGCAAATGACAATGCTTTTTTTCCATCGCATTCATTTGGTCCTACACCAAATTCCCCAAAGGCATAATCACTTTGAACAGTAACACCACCTATAGCATCCACAATGTCAACAACACTTGTAAAATTAACTCTGACAAAGTAATGAATCGGAATATCGAACAATTCTTCCAACGTATTCATCGTACATTGAGGCCCGAAAAGACCTGTATGCGTTAACTTATCCATCTGTCCTTCTCCGCGACCAATGCTACTTCCACCACTCATAATAGGAACATAGTAATCTCGTGGTATACTAATTAGAAGTATTTTTGCCTGAACAGGATTCACCACCGCAATAATGTTAACATCCGAACGGGAGATGCTCGAAATTTTACCATAGGTATCTATACCACTAATCAATACTACAAAACTATCTTTCGTAATATTAACATCTTTTACAAAATTCATTTCTTCCTCTGGGTAGTTTATCGTATAAATCACCCTCGTGTCTTTGGTAAATGTTGGATACTCTTCTTCTAGTACATTTCTATAAGCTTCGTCTAAAATGATAATAGGTACTATCTCCTCATATAAACCTTTAACCATTTCATTGATTGTACCAAATTCTTGTTTTGGATTTTCAATTCCTCTTTCTTCCTTCAGTGCTTTTATCATCTTCTCTGCGCTTTCCGGATAACAAATTGTCTGATACCCCAATGTATCATCCTCTTTTATATCTCCAACAGATCTAATATCACTTTCTTTCAAAACAATTAATGAAATATCCTTATGCTCCACATTTTGTACTGTAATGTCGGAAATCAATGAATTTGCAATAGAAAGACCAAAACCTCCTATCAGGAACAAAATACTGAATGCTATTGCAAAACCATTTCCAAAAATCCTCGCTATTCGTCGCCTATTTTTTGAAAGCGTCATAAAAAATAAAATTGCCCCTATTATTACAACGCCAAGCATTACTATGGCCATGTCTCTATTCTTTAAAAGTTGTAATTGAAACAATTGTTTACCAAAATAGCCGGAAGCAATAATATATAAAATGCTCGTGTATATTCCGGGATTCTTAAACCAATTTCTCATCCTTATTCCTCTAATAGTGTTAATTCACAGACTACAAAATGTTGTTTTTATACAATACATCCAAAAACTCATCTATGTCTCTTTCGGCTTCTTCCTGTGTAACTTCATAGGTTTCCATCAAGGTTTCCAACAGTCCCTCCTTGCTAGTTCCTTTAACTAGCTGCTCCCATAAAAAAGCACCCGTCTCATTCACAGTAATCATTCCATTAAAATCCAATGCAGCTTTTCCCACAGGGACAATAACATAATCATCCCCTATCTGCCGCAAAACATATTCCTTGTCCAACTTAAGCATTAATATCACCTATTATCTCTAAAAACTATCTTGTAAAAATTCTTATTTCCCCATCGAAATTCAAATGGAGTTCTTCGTCATTGTATTTTTCGATTTTAATAACGGTAACCATTTCATCCGTAGTTTCAATACAGTTCAGTGTAATGGTTTTTGTTTCGTCATCGTAAATATATCCCTCACACAAATCCGAATCGTTCACCGGATTCCCACAAGCGCAGTAATAACTAATGCTACCGTCTGCTCCAAAACGTATTGTTTCAATATCGTTCGATGCATCTCTTGTCCAAGAAACATCCGTAAAAGAATATTTGCTGTAATCAACCGTTTCATCCGCTTTCTTGTCATTTTCCTTACATCCAACAAACAAACTTCCGCATAGTATAATTAAAAACAGCATAGAAATAAATTTTTTCA
>JAZOMR010000054.1:0-1625 GCA_045654105.1 Faecalimonas sp.
AAGAAACATACAAACTGAATGGTGGGAAGGAACTAGTGATGTATGTTGAAGCAGAAGATACTGCAGGGTATATTCATAAATCAACAAGTTATTTCTGGCTTGAAAGTGGCGGAACAACAGACCATCCGACAGAAGTAGTGGATAGTATGCAGAGTATCTATGATAAGGATGGGAATTTGTTAGCAACAGAATAAACAAGCAGAATATCATTTTTCTTTGGGGGAGATTTTACTTGGAAAGATTAATTAAGGCATTAGGACATATCAATTTCTATTTAGCGGATTCTGAAGAGATATTTTTAGGGAGACAAACGAAAGTATTTGATAGGGAGAGAGTTCGGATATTTCTGGAAGTTGAAATGCTGAAAGATATACGCACGTATACAGAAGCACATAAAAAGAAAAGACTTCAAGTACATGATAGGGTATATCGTCAGATTTATGAAACAACCGGAGATTCTGAACTGGCGGAATGTGTAGCAGAGGATTACGGTCTTCTTTATGATGGACAAGTTGTGGGTTATAAAGACAAGTGGTTTACAAGGTTTCGTAATTGTTATGCAGCGTCGGTCATTCCTTCCGGCCAGTTGTAAATTATACAGAAGATAAAAATAAGGGGTATAAAAGGGGAAAGTTATGAGAATAAGGGATATTATTTCAATAGGAAGTAGTTTTATTACATTAGGAATTATTGTAGTAGCGCTTATCGGCGTAATACTGCTTGTTTACAATTTAATCAGAAAATTCAGAAAGCAAAAGAAGGTAATGATACCAACAGGAAGGCTGTTGGTATGTGCAGTTTTTATTATTTATCTTGTGGTAGTGGTCGGTGCAACAATGCTTAGGTACAGAATGCATAGTTTTGCAGGAGGAATAGGAGAAATATATCCTTTGTTTTATTCCTACAAGGAAGCTTGGAATCATTTTTCGGCAAGAGAATGGAGAAACATCATATTAAACATTATGATGTTTGTACCATTTGGGTTTCTATTACCGCTTGTGTCAAAAAAGTTTCATGCATTTTGGAAGACCTATTTGGCGGGATTTTTGTTTACATTTCTTATTGAAATGACACAACTGTTGTTCAACTTAGGGATTTGTGAATTGGATGATTTTATGAATAATACTGTGGGGGCCATAGTTGGTTATGGTTTCTATCGGCTGTGCGTATTTATAGTGAAAAAATGGAGAAAGCAAGAAATCAAAGTTTTGCCAATAGTATATTTTCAAATACCATTTTTGGTAACTGCAGTTTCATTTGCATTGATTTTTGGAATTTATAACAAGCAGGAATTGGGGAATCTGCCGAGCGGTTATATTATCCGTCAAAAAGATGTGCGTGTGACAACGGAGCTGGAACTGTCATCAGATGAAAACACGGCGCTGGTGTATCGGACAAGTGTTGCAAATGTGAAAGACACTCGAAAAATGGCAGAAGAGATATTTGGAAGATTTGGTCTGGGGATTGATGAAAGCAGAACCGATATTTACGAAGATACAGCAATTTATTACAGCGAAGACAATAATCGTTTGAATATATGGATCAATTATGCGGGGCAAACCTACAGCTTTACAGATTACGATGCTCTTTACCATAACGATGAGAGAATGGAAAACAAATCGAAT
>JAZOMR010000055.1:0-4401 GCA_045654105.1 Faecalimonas sp.
CATAACGAAAAGGAATTTTATTTTTGAAGAGAAACATATCAATCAACACTTCTGATTTTGACCTAACCATGTTTCCTGAATAAGCTCTATTATTTAAGTTTTCCGGATGGTTTGTATTTTTATCATAAGGCATGGTCATCCAAGTCTGTAGTTCTTCCGACAATGGGGTTAAACGAGCTTGAAGCAAAGAATGAAAGTCTGGAGAATAAAAAAGTTCTTCTTCCCTTTGACGTGCGTTTTGATCATGGTAGTCTAGATATAAATTGATTGCCTCTTTTTCGCAATTCAAATTTTCTAATTGGAGTAGCACATATTTCTTGTAAGCCAAATCCTCGGCAAGTTTCCGATTCTTTTTGGGGAGATACGTTGTTCCTTGTTTTGTACTATGGTACCACTTTTTCCATTTTCCATTGGATGCGCAAACGAGTTTGCCATCGGGTAATGTTTTTAATTGTGATTGTAATGCATTGATTTGAGTGTCTATCTTTTTGTGTTCTTTTACCATTTTTTCATAAATCATAAATTTTTCTCCTTTGAATGATTATAGTTTTTGTCGAACTTTGATGATTGATTTTTTAAGACAAAATTTCCACCCTATGCTATGATGTATATGATACATAAATCAAAAATATGAATATAGGGGGCGTTTTGTATGGGCGAGGTTCGTTATATGATTTCGGAAGCTTCCAAGCGTGTCAATGTGGAAACTCATGTTCTCAGACATTGGGAAGACGAACTGGGACTTGAAATTGGACGTACCGAAATGGGACATCGTTACTATACAGAAGAAGATGTACGGTTATTCACCTGCATTAAGGAACTAAAAGAGCAAGGGATGCTTTTGAAAGAGTTAAAGGAATTAATTCCGGATATGCTAAAGGCGAAAGCAAGATTAAACGAGCGAAAGAGAAACAAAGCAAAAGAGGAAGAAAAACAGCTATCTGAATTACAAATTGCTTTACTGGAAAATAATCAAATATTACAGGAAAACATCACACAATCTGTGATAAGGGAAATGGGATATTTATTCCAAGCCCAAGACCTCCAGGAAGAGGAACGATATAAGAAGCTTGACTATTTGATTCGTCAACAACAATCATATCGCAAAGAGTACGCAAGGTCAACACCATTTAGACAATTAAGAAGAATTTTTGAAGGATAAGGGGATTGCAGCGCAACCCCCTTTTCCCCTAATATATCATTCCTTTAATTTCTTTTGTGTTCATATTTTCTTTTGTTACCCATGTGTAACCGCTGTTAACAAAAGATTCATTTGGAAGACCAAGAGAAATTCTCACCGCTGCAACAACAGTCGCATATCCAATTCCATAAGGGTTTTGAATAATAAGTCCTTCCAAAGTTCCGTCTTCTAATAGCTTCATTTGCTCGTTGCCGCCATCGAAACCTACAAACTTCAAATTGTTTTTATCCATCTTTTTAAGGACCTTTGCTACGGCCTGAGTTGTGTCAAGGTTTGTTGCATAAATACCTTTCAAGTTAGGATGCTTCTCTATGAGATATTGAATCACATCGTCTTGTGTAAGGTCGTCTGCCTTTATGGCCTGTTCGCCTTCCGCTAATGCAGCGTTCTTTTCATTAGCAATTGCTTCACGCATGGCGTCTAATTGGTCAAATTTGTATGTTTCAGCAACAGTAACTTTTGGAAATTTAGATGAAATTGTATCCAAAAATCCTTGTAATCTTTGTTTCGCTGTCATAGACAACGAGTCTTGGACGAAAACAATAACTTCCCCTTCTTCTTCAATCGCATAAGCTAATTGAGTGGCAGCAGTTTGTGTGGCTGCAATATTATCGGTTGCAATATGAGATGCAACATGCTGGTAATCACTTCCGGAATCAAATGTGATAATTGGAATATTATTTTCAGCAGCCAAGTCAAATTGAATTGTACAAGCAGTTGTATCAATGGCCGCAATACCAATTGCAATTGGTTCTCTGGATAATTCTTCATCTAAAATATTCACTTGCTCATTCACATCATCGCGTATCTCAGGAGCACTGTAGGTTAACTTAATCTTTTTGTCACCCTTGTAGCCAAGCATTGCATTTAAGTCAGCAACGGCTTTTTTTGCTCCGGCCTCCACTTCTTTCCAGTAGCTATCGTCCGAGTAACGACCTATAATAGAAATGTATGAACCTGGTTCCAGGCTTAAGCCATTTACACTGCTATAGGCAATCGGTTTCAGGACATCCAGTTTGGTTTTAACCCTATCAATACTTGTCCCTGATGGGTCTTTTTGTGTTTGGTCTTGCTTATTTGCACAGGCCCCAAAAGCTAAACAGCAGCACAGAACTGCAGTGATAAGTGATAATCTTTTTTTCATAAATCAATCCTCCATGTATTATTTTGTTAGGATATAAACCCACTATACACCAAAATGAAGAAAAAAGGGTGAATAATTTCTTAATTTTTTAAAAATAATATATGTATACTGTATTCAATTTAGTACAATCCAAAGTATTGCACTAGAAAAATATCTAAGTTATAATACGAGTGTTGAAAATAATAAAATAAAAACATATATACATGAAAGAGGAGGACATACCATGGAAAGAAAATGGCACTCAAACTGGGACGGTTTTAAGCCGGGCCGTTGGAACCGTACATCTATCAACGTACGTGATTTTATTCAACAAAACTACACACCATATGAAGGAGACGATTCGTTCTTAGCTGGTCCAACAGAAGCAACTACAAAATTATGGGCGCAAGTAATGGATTTAACAAAACAAGAACGTGAAGCAGGCGGTGTTTTAGATATGGATACTAAGATTGTATCTACTATTACATCACATGGTCCAGGATATCTTAACAAAGATATGGAAACAATCGTTGGTTTCCAAACAGATAAACCATTCAAACGTTCTTTGCAACCATTTGGCGGTATCCGTATGGCACAAAATGCTTGTAGTGAAAATGGATATGAAGTAGATCCTGAGATTGTTAAAATCTTTACTGAATATAGAAAAACACACAATCAAGGTGTATTTGATGCTTACACCCCAGAGATGAGAGCTGCCAGAAAATCCGGTATCATTACAGGTCTTCCAGATGCATACGGACGTGGACGTATCATCGGTGACTACCGTCGTGTTGCTCTATACGGAACAACAAAATTAATCGAAGACAAGAAACAACAGCTTGCAACTTCTCTTAAGAGAATGACAGGTGAAAACATTCGTCTTCGTGAAGAATTGTCAGAACAAATCCGCGCACTTGGTGAATTACAAAAATTAGGTGAAATTTACGGATACGACATTTCTGAACCAGCTAAAAATGCACAGGAAGCAATCCAATGGTTATACTTCGGATACCTTGCTGCTGTAAAAGAGCAAAATGGTGCCGCAATGAGTCTTGGACGTACTTCTACATTTATTGATATTTATATTCAACGTGATTTGGATAATGGTGTTATCACAGAAGAACAAGCACAAGAATACATTGACCACTTCATTATGAAGTTACGTCTTGTAAAATTTGCTCGTACACCAGAATACAATGCATTGTTCTCAGGTGACCCAACATGGGTAACAGAATCAATCGCAGGTGTTGGTCTTGACGGACGTCCATTGGTAACAAAGACTTCATTCCGTTACTTACACACATTGGATAACCTTGGAACAGCACCAGAACCAAACTTAACAGTACTCTGGTCAACAAGACTTCCAAAAGCGTTTAAAGAATACTGTGCTAAGATGTCAATTAAATCATCTTCAATTCAATATGAAAATGATGATATGATGCGTGAAACACACGGAGATGACTATGCAATCGCATGTTGTGTATCTTCTATGAGAGTTGGTAAGGAAATGCAGTTCTTCGGAGCTCGTGCAAACCTTGCAAAATGTTTATTATACGCAATCAACGGTGGTGTGGATGAGAAATCAAAAGCACAGGTTGGTCCAAGATACCGCGCAGTAGAAGGCGATGTTCTTGATTTCGATGATGTATGGCAGAAATTTGATGATATGATGGAATGGTTAGCAGAACTTTATGTTAACACATTGAACATCATTCACTACATGCATGATAAGTACTGCTACGAAAAGATTCAGATGGCTCTTCATGACAGAGAAGTTAAACGTTACTTCGCAACAGGTATTGCCGGACTTTCAGTAGTAGCTGACTCACTTAGCGCAATTAAATTTGCAAAAGTTACACCAATTCGTGATGAAGACGGTTTAGTAGTAGATTATGCAGTAGAAGGCGATTTCCCTAAATATGGTAACGATGATGATGACGTAGATGAAATAGCAGTATTAGTTGTTAAGACATTTATGGATAAGATTCGTAAACACCACACATATCGTCACGGTGTACCAACAATGTCAATCTTAACAATCACTTCAAACGTAGTGTATGGTAAGAAGACAGGTAAC
>JAZOMR010000056.1:0-2293 GCA_045654105.1 Faecalimonas sp.
GATAAAGCGGGAGAGTTGAAAGAACGCTCGGTCAAGAACAAGCGATATATGATAAAGACTCATATACTTCCGTATTTTGAAAACAAGCCAATGAATTCGATTACACCGGCGGATATTATTCAATGGCAAAACACAATCAGAGCAAAAGGATTTGCACCAACGTATTTGAGAATGATTCAGAATCAGATTACGGCGTTGTTTACTCATGCGAGCAATATTTATAATCTTGCGAATAACCCTTGCAAGAAAGTAAAGAAGATGGGAAAGTCAGATGCGGATAGAATTGATTTCTGGACAAGGGAAGAGTACGACAGATTTATAGAAACGTTTGAAATTGGGAGTAGATATTATGTTTTATTTGAAATTCTATTTTGGACGGGATGCAGAGAGGGAGAAGTGTTGGCGCTAACAAAATCAGATTTTGATTTTTATAATAACAAACTTCACATCTCGAAAACATATTATCGTACTGATTGCAAAGACATTATTACCACACCAAAGACGGAACAATCCGTACGGACAATTGATATTCCAAAGTTTTTGAAATGTGAGATTGAGGAATATGTAGACAAGTTGTATGAGTTGCTGGATGATGAGAGGATATTTCCGATTGTTGCAGAAGCAGTGCAACACGCATTAAAACGACATGCAGAAACGGCAGGTGTAAAACGAATTCGGGTGCATTCGCTCAGACATAGCCATGTGGCATATCTGATCAACCAAGGAGTGCAACCGTTAATTATCAAAGAAAGATTAGGACATCGTGATATTAAAATTACGTTGAACACTTACGGACATTTATATCCTAGTCAGCAAAAACAAGTGGCAGAAATGCTGAATATGAAAAAACAAGAAAAAAGCTCCGACAGCTGCAACTGTCAGAGCATGTGATAACAAGAAAACCTCTGTTACCTATGTACCACAACATAAGTATAGCAGAGGTTTTTATTCGTATCAATGGGATTTTGCTAGAACAGATATAAGCCCTCGGCGTTTGAGAGCGAAATACACCCATCGCACAAATCTTCGATTTGTTCTCTGTGTATTTCGCCCTGCGGGGCCTACGCCGGAAACGGCGATATGTTCGTAAACGGGTGCCAATGCACCCACTCGCAGTTATATATCATATAAGTTAGGAGGAATTATTATAGTAAGAAATTCATTTATACAGATGTCAAAACTGACGAATGTAAGGGGAAGAATTAGTTATATATCCAATCATGCAAGACAGGAAAATCTATACGCAGTTTACGAAACTGTTGGAAGAGCATTCTGGAGTAAACTTGCAAAATGTAATCAAGAAGAATTTAAGAAAAGTGGAACAAATGGAAAATGTATTGAAGCAAGGGAGTTGATTATTGCATTGCCAGAAAGCTTTGTTGATTATCCGCCGAATATGGTGTTGCGGTTGTTTGTAGAGCATTTCAAAAATAATTATGGAACGGAGTGTATTGCGGCCTTGCATCATAATAAACGAAAGACAAATTATCATATCCATTTGATCTTTTCAGAACGACGATTGTTGGAACAACCGATTGAGAAGATAGCGACAAGAAATATGTTCTATGATGAAAGTGGGAAACATGTCCGGACGAAAAAGGAAATCTTGGACGAGAACGGACAGGTTCGGAAAAGGTGTAAGATTATTCCAAAGGGTGAAGTCTATGAACGGAAGATTTTTACTACAAAAGATGAGCGGTTTAAAGACGAAAGATTTCTGGATGAAGTCAAGAAGTCATATACAGAACTTATCAATCTGTATGTGTTGGATGATAAGCAAAAACTACAGGTGTTTGATAAAAATAGTGTTTATTTGCCAACGCAGAAGATTGGTAAAAACAATCCGCAGGAAGAACAGATAAAAAGGAATAATGAGGTGCGAAAGCAATGGAATCAGACTGTCGATAGGGCGTTGGTTAGTGGCGTATCGGAAGAAAAGATTATGGAAGTAAAGCAAACGGAGATTACTGACAAGATAAAGCAGTCAGTTAGAAGAAACGGAAAACAACCAACATTATTCGCGAGGATTATTGAGTTGGCGATTAGTGTGTTAGAGTTACTTGTTCGTAAGGTATTAGATGCAGTTGTAAAACAACCGGAAAGACCTAGAATGTCAGAGGGTGCTGCAAATTATCCGAGGTTACAGGGAATATATGATGAGTTGGATAAGCGTAATCGGGCAATTTATTCGAAGGAAAGACATTTGAGTTTGTTGGAATTAAGTTTATCAGAATTAAAGGGTGTTTTTAAAGCAAAGGAACGAAAAGAAGTACAGGCACAGATTGCGGAAGCA
>JAZOMR010000057.1:0-9167 GCA_045654105.1 Faecalimonas sp.
GGTAACTTTTACAGTCACCGCACCTTGGTAATTCACGCTTCCACCAATGACTTCATCATCTATCCCTTTTTCCACCGGAATGCTCTCGCCCGTCAGCATGGACTCGTCCACACTAGTACTGCCTTCTACCACAATTCCGTCAAGTGGAATTCGGCTGCCCGGCTTAACCAGAATCATCTCATTTACAGCTATCTCCACTATCGGCACTTCCACCTGTTCACCATCGCGAAGAATAATCGCCGTATCCGGTGCCAGTTCCATAAGCTTTCGAATGGCTTCTGAAGTCTTATTCTTGCTACGGCCTTCCATGTATTTTCCAACCATAACAAGTGTCACCACAATCGCGGCAGATTCATAATACAGGTTATGCACACAGTCCGGATTGGTTGGAATGGAAATGGTCATCACAAGGCTGTAGATAAACGCGCTTCCTGTTCCAATCGCCACCAGAGAATCCATGTTTGGGTTACCTTTAAACAAGCTCTTAAATCCCACAATATAAAATTTGCGCCCGTTGATTAACACAATCATGGTGAGTACCATCTGCACGAGTGCAAATGTGAGTGGTGCCTTGTGCATATCCATAAATGCCGGCAGCGGCAGGGTAATTGGTAACATATGCCCAAAACAAATATAAAGCAATGGAATGGACAAGATAATATTGGTGATGAGACGACGCTTGGTCTTTCTCAATGCATCCTCCGAATTTTCATTCTCTTCCTTTTTCTCTTTCTTGGTTTTTTCAACAAAAAGTTCTGCGCCAAATCCTGCACGGTCCACCTTTTTAATAATGGCTTCTGGCGTAACCTTTGCCTCATCATAGGTAATAGTTAAAAGGGCAGTTGTCAGATTGACATTGCTCTCTGAAACGCCCTCCATTTTTCTTGTGACACGTTCTACTGCACTACTGCAGGCGGCACATGTCATGCCAGTTATTTTAAACTTTTGAGTTGTCAAGCTATTGCCTCCATTAGCAATTATTTCAATGGATATTTCGCAGTCAATTCTGCTACCATTCCTTTTACTTTTTCCACATTGTCTTCGCTTTCAATTACAAGTGCAATTGCTTCTGCAATTACATCCATGTCTTCCTCCACTAATCCTCTTGTTGTAACAGCAGGAGTTCCAAGACGAACACCACTTGTTACAAATGGAGAACGTGGGTCATTTGGAATTGTATTCTTGTTACATGTGATATGTGCACGGTCCATACGTTTTTCCAAATCTTTTCCGCTGATGTCTGTTCCGCTAAGGTCAACAAGCATTAAGTGGTTATCCGTTCCACCAGATACAATCTTCACGCCACGTTTCATAAGTCCTTCGCAAAGTGCTTTCGCATTTTTCACGATTTGTTCCTGATATGCTTTAAATTCCGGTTGAAGTGCTTCCTTAAAAGCAACTGCCTTACCGGCGATTACATGCATCAATGGGCCACCTTGAATACCAGGGAAAATGGCTTTATTGAAGTTGAATTTATCAGCTGCTTCTTGATTGCAAAGAATCAATCCGCCACGCGGTCCGCGAAGTGTCTTATGTGTTGTTGTTGTAACTACATCTGCATATGGGATTGGTGATGGGTGTACACCTGCCGCAACAAGTCCTGCAATGTGTGCCATATCTACCATTAAGTATGCCCCAACCTCATCTGCTATCTCTCTAAATTTCTTAAAGTCAATAGTTCTGGCATAGGCACTTGCACCTGCAATAATTAACTTCGGTTGTTCCTTAATTGCCAATTCACGAACCTTTTCATAGTCAATAAATCCGTCATCCTCTACCCCGTAGAATACAACGTCAAAATATTTACCTGACATATTTACCGGTGAACCATGTGATAAATGTCCGCCGTGGTCGAGATTCATTCCCAGCACCTTGTCTCCCGGCTCTAGCATTGCAAAGAATACTGCCATATTTGCCTGTGCTCCTGAATGTGGCTGTACATTTGCATAATCACAGCCAAACAATTCTTTTGCACGGTCTCTTGCAAGGTCTTCCACCACGTCTACGCATTCACATCCGCCGTAGTAACGTTTTCCCGGATAACCTTCTGCATATTTATTGGTAAGAATGCTTCCCATCGCTTCCATAACTGCTTCACTAACCCAGTTTTCTGATGCAATTAATTCGATGTGAGAATTCTGTCTTTCTCTCTCTGCTTCCATTGCACTTGCAAGTTCTGCATCTACAATTTTTAAGTTTTTCATATCGCTCATTCTGTTATTCCTCCACAAATGAAAATTTTCTATCATCTTAGCACATTTCGACAAAAAGAGGAAGAGTTTTTGCTCTTCCCCTTGAAAATTATTGAGCCTTTGTCAAAGTTACTTGAACCTTTTCTTCGGTATATCCATTTCTACCTTGTACCATGATGGTGAGTTCTACTGTCTCACCTGCGCGGTAGTACTGTAATTCTTCTTGTAACTCTTCCATGCTGTCTACGTCGTAGCCGTCAATTTCTGTAATGACACTGTATACTGGAAGCTTCGCCTTTTCTGCGCCGCCACCTTCAACAAGCTCGGAGACATATACGCCTTCCGGCATGTTGTAGTATTGCGATGTCTGTGCATCCACAGTTCTACCCATGATACCGATGACACCTCGTTGACCTTCCGGAACTTTTGTACGTGTCTTTTTGTTCATTAACTCGTTAAGCACATCCAAAACATCGGAAATCGGAATTGCATATCCCATACCTTCTACCGACTCATCCTTAATCTTTGCGGTGTTAATTCCAATCACTTCTCCATTTGCATTTACTAGTGCGCCACCACTGTTACCAGGGTTTATAGCCGCATCTGTCTGAATCAATTTGCCTTCGTATCCTTCAATGGTTGTTCCTAATGCACTAGCAATCCCAGCAGTTACAGATTGTCCATAACCAAGCGCATTTCCAATGGCAATGGTTGGTTCACCAACACGCATCTTATCAGAATCTCCCAAGGTAGCAACCTTGATTTTGTCTAAGGTCTCGCTCTTAAGGTCCTTCAAGGAAATGGCAATAATAGCAAGGTCAATATCAGAATCTGTACCTTTCACCTGTGCATTAGCACTACTTCCATCGATAAACGCTACTGTAAGTGTCTTACTTCCTTCAATTACGTGATTATTTGTAGCAATCAAAAGTTCTGTGTCGTTCTGCCCTACAATAATACCAGAACCGCTGCTTGGAACCTCGTACTGCGTTGTTCCGCCAAAGAAATAATTCTGTACTTCTTGGATACTGATATTAGTAATGGATACAACAGATGGCATTACGCCCTCCGCAATATCTGCGATATCAGACTGAATATTTGTTCCGGAGCTTGTCACTACTTGCGTAGAGTCCACTTCCCCTTTTCCACTTCCGTTATTTTGAGTTACCTCGCCGAACATTCCGTTGATAATACGATTACTTCCTTGGAATACTACACTTGCAACTACGCCAAATAAGATTGCAAGCGCAACCACACCAAACACTTTCAGGCAACCGCCTCTTGGTCGGTTATCCTTTGGCTGCATCGTCGGTTCATTTGACGGCTGGTTATATGAATAATTGTAATCATATCTTGGAATCTCCGGTTCTATAACCTCCGCTTCTACAAACTCCGATTCTGTATTTGCTGTTTCTAAATCTGGTTCTGCAAACCTCGGCTCCGTCTCCTCCTCTGTCTTTACTTCCTCCAAATCCGGCTCCTCAAATTTAGGTTCTTCCGGTACACCATATTGGTATGGCTGATATCTATCTTCACTCATGCGATAAACTCCCTTCATGTTTTATATTCTTGTTGTAGTCTAACAAAGATTTGTGAACAAACTGTGTAAACTCTGTTATAAAAAAGTGTTTAATAAGAAAATGGAGATGTTTATCGCATCCCCATTTTTTCATATTAATCATCCAAATCGATAAAATCCATTGAGAAGTTTTCTAAAATATCATCATCGTCGTCATCATCGTCATCATCCAAAAAGCTTTCTTCATTTGCCGCTTCTTTTTGTTTTGCCAATGCTGCACCTAATGTGTCCTCATTTTCAGCATTTTTTTCCACTACTTTTTCGATTGGAATCTCTACTGTGTTTGCAGTCACTTCTTGAGTCGGAGCAGGAACCACAACCTTGATTGTTTCTTCCTCTGCTGTTTCTTCAATGTTTTCTTTATTTGTTTCTACAGCTATATCTTCAACTTCTTGTGAAACTTTGCCATCTTCTTCGTCATCTTCCGGGAACACTTCTTTCATGCCTGCCTGAACAAGCATTTCCATCTCTTTATCCCCATCTTCTTCATCGTCATCATCATAATCATCATCGTAATCTATTTCTTCATAGTCCGAATCAGATTCATCTTCATCATCAAGTCCGTATTCATCATAGATTTCATCTAATTCTGCGTTACGGTTATATAATTTCACGCTCAAGATAACAATGATAATAACAAATAGAATAAATCCGATTCCTGTTCCAAGAATCACATAATCCAAATGATTTTCTAACAAAGCACTTAATTTGCCGATAAACGTATTGTTCAGTTCCTCATGTACCACTTCCGGTGCGTTAAATCTTTGATATGTGCCTTCTGCGTTATCTAATTGATATAAAGATTTCTCGCCATTGTTATTAATTGCATATAACACGATGAAATCTGGATTCTCTTCATTCTTCCATGCTGGGAACTCATAGCCCTTCGCAGACCTAACATCTTGGCTTACATATTCAGCTGGCAACTCGATTTCCGATACATCAGAGAGCAATGCAATTCTAACATCATCTGAAATAGTAATCTCTTCGTATGGAGCAAATGTCGCATCTTCTTCTACATACATAAAGAAGTTACCTACATTATCAGCATTTACCATATAGGCAAGATACAAGCCAAAGCCTTCACTGTATACAACATTATATGTCACCAAATCATAATCTAAAGTTGAAACCACATATCCTTCCGGAATCTCATTTGTCGGAATGGTATTTGATATGGTGTAAGTTTTTCCATCTACATCAACAGTTGCACCTGTAGCATCTGATGGTGTATCTACAGCTGGTTCTGTAGCTGTTGTGCCTTCGCCTTCTGCAATTGTAATAGTAGATGCACCTTTTGTATAATTCAAAGTAGCGCCTGATACACTTTTGACAGTTGCTTCTTTAATGGTTAATTTCGTTGTACCTGCTTTTAATACATCAAAAAGAAGTTTAAACTCATGTACAGCTCCCACATCACTTGTTGCGTCTCCAGTATAAGTAATTTCACCAGCCTGTGACTCTACAATTCCATTGCCACTCTTGAATTTTAAATAACTTGTGTCATATGTCATCGTAACACTGACTTTTCCAAATCCTGTATTATCCGTTCTCTTTACTTTACCAATTACCTCTAAAGTCTCACCTACTTTAGTAGTTGGGTCTGTAAACTGTATTGCTCCATTTGCCGCAAATGATACCATTGAAAAACAAGGTACTACCAAACAAATAGCTAACAAAAGTGTTGCTAATTTTTTCATCATTTTCATATCCGCTTCCTCTTTCTTCTTCTTTTGACATTATTAGTTAATTGTACACGATTTTGGAAACATTGTCTAGAAGTTTCGTTTATTCCGTTTCCTTATAATCTTCCCTTGTATATCCTGTGGCACTTTCAATTTCCTGTGCAATCGTCTGTACCGTTTCGGATACAGAATATTCTGCCTTCGGGTATAAGAACGCATGCATTTCTTCCACATTCTGAGTCACGCCCAAAGGTACTACTACACTTCCTATACCTTTCACATTTCCATCGGTATGTTCAAATGCAAATCCTTTCGATTCGCCTAGCTCATACCGGAATACGCCAGTCGCCAAACTAATCATTTCTTTCAAAGTAAAACTTGTGGAAATCCGTGGAAACACCGTATCAATCAAATCAAGGATAGTGGACAAATCTGTGTCTTTCACCTTCTCAGCCAACTTCTGTATCACAATTCTTTGGCGCTCGGTTCTGGCGTAGTCACCACCAACATTTTTACGGATACGGGAATAGGTTACAGCTTGTACACCGTCTAATGTCTGAAGTCCACCCTTCACACGTTTTGCTCTCTTTCCCGTTACATCCGCTGTTTCTCCAATGTAATTGTTCATCTCTTGCGCTTCCGCATCTGTCACATCAATTTCAATGCCACCAAGCTTGTCCACTACATCTGCCATAACAGTGAAATCTACGGTCACATAATCTTCTATATCCAAATCGAAGTTCTGATTCAACATATTAATTGCCTGCTTTGGTCCACCTAGAAAATAAGAACTGTTTGCCTTTCCTAATTTCCCATCTGGGCGTTTCACAATCAAGTCTCGATATACAGACACTAGTTTTACTTCTTTAGTATCATTGTCAATGCTGACAATCATAATCGTATCCGCATGGGTACCAGCTTCCAATTCACCTTCCCTGGAATCGCCCCCAAACAACGCAATTGTAGTATAGCCTTCTTTTTCTACACCTTCATTTTTCACTATATCTCCATCCCCAAACATATGGAGTTGGAACTTTCCATATTTGGACATCACATATCCAACCCCAAGAAGTGTGAATAAAATAAAAAGTTCAACTAGTAAAACAATCACTCTTCTGCGACGTTTTGCGCGTCTCTTTTTTGCAGCTCTTTCTGCCTTGGCCTCTTTTAAACTTCTCCCCTGTTTCATATGAATCTCCCCTGATTTTTTATATGTTTTTCACTATTTCTTCAATTACCGCCTTATCTTCCTCAAACAATGCTGCTATCTCGGGAACTGTAAAACCTTTTTTTATCTTCTTCGCCACTAGTTCTTTCAGTTTCATACTGGCACCATCATCATATAACATCTTACCTAATCTTGTCATCTTAATTTCCTCCTTCAATTGTTCCATTTCTTTGGAATCTAAAAATTTATCTGCCATAATATAAATCACTGCCTCGACTTTCCGAATTACTTCCGCATCCATCTCCGTTGCTTTTCGCGTAATATCATACGCAGCTAGCACACGCTCCTTCTGTGACATCTGACCACTCATTAAAGGACTTAGTACCAATGGTAATAAATCCGCCTTCGTGATTTCTTCACCAACTTTCTGTTTACGTTTCAGCTCAGCAATTACTTTATCAGCATTCTTATCCCGCATAACAATAGGTACTACCCGATATGTATTAACACCTTCTGTAAATTCTGTCATAGGAGTCTTAATGTTCCCCGAAAACAAAACATAAGTAGTTACCGCCTTCTTATATTTATAACTCATCTGAGATTCATAGGTGCGAAATCGTTTCAAACCGATGATTCCCTCATTGGTACTTTGAAACTCAAAATGTTTGATAGAATCATCACTCATCAGATAATTGAAATCTTCAAACCCTTTTTTTAATTCCAAATGAATTTCCTCTGTTGGCAGAATACTGACTACCGTTCCCTCAATGTTCAGTACAGGCATTATCTCATCACGAAAAAACTGCGCTGTTGCTTTTAGTGCCACATCTTCATGTTGTGAGAGTGTTGTGGATTGTTTCTTTTTTCTTTTTTTCTTCATATAGTTCCTTTCCGTAAATCTATATAAAGAAGCTTCTACATCTATTTTAACGCATACGCGAACCACAGACAATGGCATTTTACTTTTATCTTATTATTTTATTGATTATTTTTCTGGAAATACGCTCGAATAGTGAGACAATTTTCTAGAATTTTGAAATAAATATAATTGAATTAGAAATGTGACAGCCTCTTTATATAGAGCCATCATCTATGTGGAGTTTTATTTTAATATACCAATGGAATTCTGTCAATAATAAATTTAGCGCAGTAGCAACGAAAAAGCTACTGCGCTTAAAATCATACCCTATGGAATTACTGGTCCTCTACATCTGGTTCTCCCGTTGGATTGTTTGGATCTTCCGGTTGCTTGTTCGGATCTTCTGGCTGCTTGTTTGGATCTTCCGGCTGCTCGTTCGGATCCTCCGGCTGCTTGTTAGGATCTTCTGGCTGTTTGTTTGGATCTTCCGGCTGCTTGTTCGGATCCTCCGGCTGTTTGTTTGGATCTTCCGGCTGCTTGTTCGGATCCTCCGGTTGCTTGTTCGGATCCTCCGGCTGCTTGTTTGGATCCTCCGGCTGCTTATTTGAATCTTCTGGTTGCTGATTCGGATTCTCTACATCCGGCTCATCAGTTGTACCCGTATTACCTGTATTACCATTTCCGGTATTTGAAGTATCCTTATCCGGTTTTCTATTGCCCACAATATAAGCAATCTCACCACTAATTTCTACAACCTTAGAAGATGGTTGATAGTCTTCTGTTCCAAAAAGGAATGCATGCAACTCTGTCACATTACTCTTTAACGTAATTGGGAATACACTGCTTCCTCTACCCGGAATCGTTCCGCTTCCCTTTTTAAATGGGAAACCTGATGTTTCACCAAATTTGTACTTTGTAAAATCCTTTGCATATGACAAGATTTCCGTCATTGTAAAGTTGGTTGAAATTCTTGGGAACAATTCATCAATAATCTTATTGATGGTCGATAAGTTCGACTTCATTGCCTTTTCAACAACCTTTTGAATAACCAAACGTTGTCTTTCGGTTCTTGCATAGTCATTTCCTACATTTTTACGAATACGTGAATATGTGGTTGCTTGTACACCATCCAGTTTCTGCAATCCAGGACTTTTAATATAATTGGCTTTCTTTCCTGCAACGCTGGCTGTTTCTCCAATGAATTTATTCATCTCTTTCATTTCAGCTTTGCTTACTTCGACTTCAATGCCGCCAACCATATCTACAAGGTCAACTACCGCGCTAAAGTCTACCGTTACATACTTCTTGATGTCTAAGTCAAGATTCATGTTCAGCATGTTAATAGCTTGTTTTGCACCGCCAATATTATATGCACTATTACATTTTCTAATCTTTCCATTTGTTACATCAAGCAGGGTATCTCTATATACCGAAACCATCTTCACTTCTTTTGTCTCATTATTTAGACTCACAATAATGATGGTGTCTGTATTCAGATTCTTGTTAACTTCCCCGCTTCTTGAGTCTCCCCCGAAGAGAACAAAATTGGTGTAACCAACACCTACATCTTGCAAATCATCATTGATGAAAATCTCTTCTTCCTTGATTTCTTCTGTATTCAACTTGTTAAATATACTTGCTACATAAATCACCCCTGCAAGCATCAGTACTAACAAAGCAATAC
>JAZOMR010000058.1:0-9406 GCA_045654105.1 Faecalimonas sp.
CTCTCGGAGCACAACCCCTCCGCCACAGGAAACAACCTTGTTCTGTTCTCCTTGTATTTCAATTAACAGATTTGTTTCAACATCACGGAAATACAGTTCCCCTTTTTGTGCAAAGATATCAGAAATGCTCATTCCTTCCCGTTCCACAATCAGTTGATCCATATCTATCATATCCATTCCATAATTCTTGACCAGGCACGAGGCAATCGTGCTCTTTCCCGAACCCATGAAACCGATTAAAAAGACATTTGTCATGTCAACTTTCCTCCAGTATCTTCTTTACATCTTCTTTAAACTGTTCCCAAGCCTTTTCATCATCCACAAAATACTTCGGACATATTTTACCTGTAATATCATAATGCCTAATGATGTCCTCTTCTGTCAAGTGAAATTTCTCACAAAGCCATGCAGTCAGTTCAACCATAGATTTATAAGTTTCCTTTGTATATGTGCCATCGCTTGTTTTATGACAGGTCTCAATAGAAACCGTATCCGAATTGCGATGATTGGATGCATAGGCGATTTCCCAGGTTGGAACACATTGAATAATTTCTCCCTCTAAACCAATAATAAAATGACTGCTGGCCTTTGTCTTTTTCACATCCTTCAGATTTTCAAAATAATTGCGGTTCTGTTTTGCCGTGGTCCCAGGATTGGCGGTATAATGAATAACGATATTATTAATTTTGTCACTTCGCGTTCCTGGTCTTGAATATGGATTAATGGTCAAAAGCTGCACATCTATCTCCGGTTGTGGTATACGCATGTTTGATGCATCCTGCTCTGCGTATTTATTGCTAAATGGGCCAACTTCAAAAAATTTCATTCCCACAAGCACTACCATTAATGTAATAAGTATAAACATTCCTACTCTGGTATAGAGTTTCACACGTCTTCGAAATTTTGTTTTCCTTCTCTGCCTGCGTTTTTGTACCATTGCAATCCCCTCTTTTGCATTTACTTTTCTTAATTATATCATGATAAACGTATAAATGTGTGAATTGTTCCTTAGAAATTTCTTAAATAAAGAGTTTGTTTACAAACTCTCGCGCATCCGGCGGTCGCTTGCGACATCTTCAACTTACGCCGGAGTGCGCATCCGCGCGGAGCGTTTATTCTTTATGAAAACAAAGTTTTCTATAAAGAAAAAAACGAGGCATGCAAAAATGCATGCCTCAATCTCATTTTTACGCTTGGTCTACGCTGTAGTTTGGAGCTTCTTTTGTAATGTGAATGTCATGTGGATGACTTTCTTTTAATGAAGCTGCTGAAATTTTAACAAATCTTCCATTTTCCTTCAATTCTTCAATTGTAGGAGTACCGCAGTAACCCATACCAGATCGAAGTCCACCGAGCAATTGGAATACAGTATCTTCTACTAAACCTTTATATGCCACGCGACCTTCTACACCTTCTGGAACCAATTTCTTTGCATCAGCTTGGAAGTAACGGTCTTTGCTTCCATTTTCCATAGCTGCGATAGAACCCATACCACGATATACTTTATATTTTCTTCCTTGGAACAATTCAAAGTTTCCTGGGCTTTCATCACAACCTGCAAAAATACTTCCCATCATACATACGTTAGCACCTGCAGCAATTGCCTTTGTCATGTCTCCAGAATACTTGATACCTCCATCTGCAATAATCGGAATACCGTATTCTTTTGCAACTGCATAACAATCCATAACAGCTGTAATCTGAGGTACACCAATACCTGCTACAACACGTGTCGTACAGATAGAACCAGGACCAATACCAACTTTAACCGCGTCAACACCTGCTTCAATTAAAGCTCTTGTAGCTTCTCCAGTTGCCACATTACCTGCAATTACTTGAAGGTCTGGATATTTTTCTTTTACCATCTTCACTGTACGAATAACGTTTGCAGAATGACCATGTGCAGAATCCATAACAACAACGTCTACTTTTGCTTTTACAAGTGCATCTACACGGTCCAAAACGTTAGCTGTAATACCTACTGCTGCACCACAAAGGAGTCGTCCTTGTGCATCTTTTGCAGAGTTCGGGTATTTAATTTGCTTTTCAATATCTTTAATTGTTATTAATCCCTTTAAGTTGAAATCCTTATCAACGATAGGTAATTTTTCTTTTCTAGCTCTTGCAAGAATAGATTTAGCCTCTTCTAATGTGGTGCCTTCCAATGCAGTAATAAGGCCTTCTGAAGTCATGGACTCCTTAATCTTCTTAGAAAAATCTTCTTCGAATTTCAAATCACGGTTTGTAATGATACCAACCAATTTCTTTCCTTCTGTAATAGGAACTCCTGAAATACGGAATTTTGCCATCAATTCGTTGGCATCCTCTAATGTATGCTCTGGCGATAATGAGAATGGGTCTGTAATAACGCCATTTTCTGAACGTTTTACCTTATCTACCTCTTCTGCCTGAGCCTCAATTGACATATTTTTATGAATAATACCAATTCCACCTTGACGAGCCATTGCAATAGCCATACGATGTTCTGTAACCGTATCCATACCCGCACTCATCATTGGAATATTTAATCGAATTGTCTTAGTTAAATTAGTAGATAAATCTACTTGGTTCGGAATTACCTCTGAATAAGCAGGTACCAAAAGCACGTCATCAAATGTAATGCCATCTCCAATAATTGTTCCCATGTTTCTCTTCCTCGCTTTCTTTTCTTTCGGTTTATAGTGTCATATCTTACTAAAAAGCTTGTCCAATGTCAAGCCTAAAAAATAACTTTTCTAGGTGCGATATCTCGCATACTGTTTAACAACTTTTCATTTGGTTCAAAAACAACTTTTACCTTTTGACCTTTCCACTTGGTAACCATCGTATACGTCTTATGTTCCGACATCTGTGATGAGTAATCCAAAGTCTTTTCCACCTGATGATACTTTAGGTCCGCATGGTCTGATGGTGCAACAATTTCCATATCTTCTTTAAGATCTGTGGAAAATATTTCTTTTCTAAATTGCTTGTTCATAACCTTTGCAATATCAAGTCCACCGTCAAAATATGTGTACTCATACTCCACATCCATTCTTCTTAATACGTAGTAATCTACGAAAACCAATGCAAAAAAGAGAATTGTAAAAATAATGTTACCTGTCATAAATAATAAAAACGATAAAGCTGTCAACGCAATCAATCCAACCTTAATTGCATTGTCTTTCATCGTTGTTCTCTTTTTTACTAATTGTTCTGTCATATATTCTTTCATTTTAATCCTCCAAGCAATTAGATATTTTTATTATTGTAACACATATAACCACTATTTAACAACACCTATATTCAAAAAAGGAACTCCTTTTGGAGCTCCTTTTATTCTTGTGAAATTACATCATTCCCATTCCGCCACCTGCTGGCATAGCTGGTGTTTCTTCTTTGATGTTTGCCACTACTGATTCTGTTGTCAATAATGTAGATGCTACGCTGGTTGCATTTTGAAGAGCACTTCTTGTAACCTTAGCTGGATCAAGGATTCCTGCTTTTACCATGTCCACATATTCTTCTTTATATGCGTCAAAGCCAATACCTGGTTCTTGCTCTCTAACCTTGTTAATGATAACTGCGCCCTCTAAACCAGCATTTGCTGTAATGTGATAAAGTGGTGCTTCCAAAGCTTTTAAGATAATCTTCACACCGGTCTTTTCATCACCTTCTAATTCTTCTGCCAGTTTTGCAACTTCTTTAGATGCATGAATATAAGCAGAACCACCACCTGCTACGATTCCTTCTTCTACTGCCGCTTTTGCTGCAGATAATGCATCCTCCATACGAAGTTTTGCTTCTTTCATTTCTGTTTCTGTTGCTGCACCAACACGGATTACTGCAACACCACCTGCCAACTTAGCAAGTCTTTCCTGTAATTTTTCTCTATCAAATTCAGAAGTTGTTTCTTCAATCTGTGCTTTAATCTGTGCTACACGTCCTGCAATTCTTGCCTTGTCGCCCATACCGTCAACAATGACTGTGTTTTCCTTCTGTACTTTTACAGATTTTGCACGTCCAAGCATATCAAGTGTTGCTTCTTTTAAGTCTAATCCAACTTCTTCTGAAATCACCTGACCACCTGTCAAGATAGCAATATCCTCTAACATTGCTTTTCTTCTGTCACCGTATCCCGGTGCTTTTACTGCAACTACATTGAAGGTTCCACGTAATTTGTTCACGATTAATGTTGTAAGAGCTTCACCTTCGATATCCTCTGCAATGATTAACAATCTAGCTCCTGATTGCACGATTTGTTCTAAAACAGGAAGTAAATCTTGAATATTTGTAATCTTTTTATCTGTGATTAAGATATATGGATTATCTAATACAGCTTCCATTTTTTCCATATCAGTTGCCATGTACGCAGAAATATATCCGCGGTCAAATTGCATACCTTCTACTAAATCTAACTCTGTTTTCATAGTTTTAGATTCTTCGATTGTAATAACACCATCATTAGAAACTTTTTCCATAGCATCAGCAACCATTGCTCCTACTTCTACATCACCTGCAGAAATCGCTGCAACATTTGCAATTCTGTCTTTACTCTCTACTTTGCTGCTCATCGCTGCAATCGCATCTACTGCTACCTCTGTAGCCTTCTTCATACCTTTGCGAAGTACAATTGGATTAGCTCCTGCTGCAAGGTTCTTCATTCCTTCCTGAACCATAGCCTGGGCAAGTACAGTCGCTGTTGTTGTTCCGTCACCGGCAACATCATTTGTCTTTGCAGCAACCTCACGAATTAATTGTGCACCCATGTTTTCAAATGCATCTTCTAATTCAATCTCTTTTGCAATCGTTACACCATCGTTTGTAATCAGTGGAGCACCAAATTGTTTATCTAATACAACATTTCTTCCCTTTGGTCCAATTGTTACTCTTACTGTGTTCGCTAATTTATTAACACCAGCCTCTAGTGCTTCTCTGGCTTCTGCGCCGTATTTAATTTCCTTTGCCATAATAATCTGCCTCCTAATTATTTAATCACAGCTAAAATATCGTTTTGTTTTACAACCAGATATTCTGTTCCGTCAAGTTCTACTTCTGTTCCAGCATATTTGGAATAAATAACCTTGTCGCCTACTTCCACAAGCATGGTCACTTCTTTGCCATCAACCAAACCGCCTGGTCCAACAGCAACAACCTCTGCCTGTTGTGGTTTTTCTTTTGTTTGCCCTGGTAAAACAATTCCTGATTTCGTTGTTTCTTCCACTTCTACTTGTTTTAAAACAACTCTGTCTCCTAATGGTACTAATTTCATATCTATTGCCTCCTTAATTTAATTTTCGCATTTATTAGCACTCTCTTTATTCGAGTGCTAAATTCAATATAGTAATAAAATATCACTCTGTCATTTGTTTGTCAACCAACTTTATATTATTTTTATAAAAACCGTTTTCAATCTCGAATTTTATTACTTTTTTATTCCCTTGACAGTATCTTTCTTTGATTCTTCCGGTACACTCCAAAACGGATGACCCTGACTGAAGCTTACACTCATAAATTGCGTCTAAGGAAAACATCGTCAAACCATACGTTCCCACTTCAAGATAGAGACTTTCTCTCTTACTGTCATATCTAAGCAAGTCACAAACAAAAGTATGTTCATCTAATTTCGCACCTGTACAAAGTGCCTTTTTCATTTTTATTTCTACACAATCGACTTTTTTCATTTGTTCTGCCCTTTCTACTCAAAAAGGGAACCAGCCATTTTCTGATCCCCTCTATCTTTTGTTATATATTTACGGTAACTATTTGCGCTTCTTAATCTCAGCCAATTCATCAAAGATGACATCATTCACAACTTTAATATAAGTTCCTTTCATACCTGATGAGCGCGATTCTATTACGCCTGCACTTTCAAATTTTCGAAGTGCATTGACAATCACTGAACGTGTAATTCCAACACGATCAGCAATTTTACTTGCAACTAAAATGCCTTCTTTTCCTTCTAATTCATCGAAAATGTGAATGATTGCTTCTAATTCAGAAAATGACAACGTCCCAATTGCAGATTGCACAATCTGTTCCTTACGGATTTCCTCTGCGCTTTCTTCATTTACCGAGCGAAGCATTTCAAGTCCTACAACTGTCGTTCCATACTCACTTAAGATAATATCATCGATTTCATATGCTTCTTCTTTCTTGTACATAAACAAGGTGCCTAATCGTTCTCCTGCAATATCGATTGGAGTTACGATTGCCTGATAGCCCTTTGCCACCTCCGATGAAAAGCCAAGTGTCTGAAGATTTACATTTTCTTTGGTAGATAAAACATTAAGCATTCTTTCATTTAACATCTTGTCAACAAGAGTACCTACTTTGTTTTCAATTAATTCTTGTATCAGTTCCACACCTGAACAACGTCCTATTCCAAGAATTTTTCCTTTTTTACTCACAACAAGTACATTTGATTCCATGATCTCAGTCAATACATCACAGATATCATTAAATACTACTTTGCTCGAATTATTATTATGCAACAATTTGTTAATTTTTCTTGTTTTATCTAATAATTGTACACTCATTTCTCTTCCTCCAGCATATGATTTTATATATTATCATACAATTCTGGTTATTTCAAGTTTTTGTCGGACATCTCCACAGGTTTCTTCCATGACATGTATTCACAATTCGGATTATCTTCACATCCGTAATACTTTCTGCCCTTCTTTGTCTTTCGAATAACAATATCTTTTCCACAAATCGGACATGCTACTCCTATTTTTTCCAAATACATTTTTGTATTTCTACATTCCGGAAAACCTGGACATGCCAAAAACTTACCATGTGGTCCATATTTAATAACCATATTACGACCGCATTCTTCACAGATAACGTCTGTTTCCTCGTCCGCAATGCTTACTTTTTCAAGTTCCTTCTCTGCTATCTCTACCGCTTCTTCTAAGTCAGGATAGAAATTACTTGTAACTGTTTTCCAGTTAACCTTTCCTTCCGCAATCATATCAAGAAGCCCTTCCATGTTTGCAGTAAAGCTTACATCTACAATACTTGCAAAGGATTGCTTCATGATATCATTTACCACTTCTCCAATCTCTGTAATGTAGAGATTCTTCTGCTCCTTCGCCACATAACGTCTTGCAATAATAGTAGATATGGTTGGTGCATACGTACTTGGACGTCCAATTCCAAGTTCCTCCAATGCTTTTACAAGAGTTGCCTCTGTATAGTGCGCCGGCGGCTGTGTAAAATGCTGTTTCGGTTCATAAGAATCAATTGTAAGTTTGGAATCCTTATTGATACGTTTTACCAACACATTGCTTTCTTCTTTTTCTTCATCAGATTCGATATATACTGCCCTAAAGCCTTCAAATTTAATATTGGAGGTATTCACGGTAAATTTGTGCTTTCCTGCGCTGATTTTTACTGTTGTTGTTTCATACTTTGCAGGCTGCATTCTGCTGGCAACAAAACGCTTCCAAATCAACTGATACAAGCGGAGTTGATCTCTGGAAACTGAATCCTTTAACTTAGCTGGCGTTCTTGCCACATCTGTTGGACGAATTGCCTCGTGGGCATCCTGAATTTTCTTATCTTCGGAAGCCTTTTTTGAAGCGGCAGCAACATACTGCTCTCCATACTGCTCAGCAACAAATTCTCTGGCATTTGCATCTGCTTCCTCTGATACTCTTGTAGAATCAGTACGAAGGTAAGTGATAATACCATCTTCATATAACTGTTGCGCAATTCGCATAGTTTTTTGTGTTGCGAAATTTAACGCCTTGGATGCTTCTTGTTGCAGCGTACTAGTTGTAAATGGTAACGGTGCCTTTGTACTTCTAACTCCTGTTTTGATATCTTCTACAACGAAGGTTTCGTTTTCCAAGGACTTTAGAAGCTTATCCATTTTTTCCTGGGAGTGAATGTTGCCGTGATATTTCGCCACCAACGGTTTCTTTTCTCCCTCTACATTTAAAAATGCATCTAAAGACCAATACTCTTCCGGAACAAAGGCTTGTATCTCTTCTTCTCTGTCTGCAATAATGCGCAATGCTACCGATTGCACACGCCCTGCACTAAGTCCTCTTTTCACCTTGCTCCAAAGTAGAGGACTGATTTTATATCCTACCATTCTGTCTAATGCACGTCTTGCCTGCTGCGCATCAACCAAATCCATATCGATTTCTCTGGCCTCTTTAATAGATGCCTTAACCGCATTCTTCGTGATCTCATTAAAGCTGATACGATATACCTTTTTATTCTCTAACTTCAAAGCAATATATAAGTGCCATGCAATTGCTTCTCCCTCACGGTCAGGGTCAGTTGCAAGATAAATCTTGTCTGCCTTCTTTACTTCTTTTCGTAAATTTGCAAGAATGTCTCCCTTTCCTCTAATCGTAATGTATTTTGGTTCGTAGTCATTATCCACATCAATTCCAAAAGAACTTTTTGGGAAATCACGTACATGACCATTTGAAGCAAGCACTTCATAACTGCTTCCCAAGAACTTCTTAATCGTTTTTACTTTTGCAGGCGATTCCACGATAACAAGATAACGTGCCATTACTTTTCCTCCACAATAGCATAATAATTTTTTGAAACTTCTTTAATCACCCCTTTTAATTCCAGACTCACTAATATATCCAGCAACTCCGAAACGGAATAGTTCGTCATGCCCAGAAGCTGTTCCAAATTTTTGGGGTGGAAATCGAGACAACTATACACTATATTTTCTTCACTTTCAAGAGGAAATTTTATAAGACCTTTTTTTTGTTGATTTTTACTAAATGAAAATCCCCATTCCTCCAGTAGCTCCTCCGGGGATAAAAGTAAGTCTGCACCTTGCTTTATCAGCAGGTTGCACCCCCTACTCAGCTGGCTATTTATAGGTCCTGGAAGAGCATAAACATCTTTTCCTTGCTCCAACGCCATATCTGCTGTAATGAGCGAACCGCTCTTTTCTTTTGCCTCTATCACCAGAACTGCGTCTGCCAGTCCGCTGATAATCCGATTACGAGCTGGAAAGTGCTGTGGCAGAGGTTTTGTCCCTATTGGAAACTCGGATATCACTCCACCTTTTTCCTGCAAATCCATATAAAGCCCGATTGCATCTCTCGGATAACAGATATCCACACCGCAGCCAAGAATCGCAAAGCTTTCGCCGCCACCCTCTAACGCTCCGCTTTGTCCCGCACTATCCACCCCTCTTGCCATTCCGCTTACAACTTGAATTCCTGCAGCAGCAAGGGCTTTGGCAAATTTCCCTGCCATGCATTCCCCATAAGGACTGCATTCTCTGGCCCCCACAATGGCTACTGTCATCTTATTTTCATCCGGAAGTTTTCCTTTCACATAAAGGGCATATGGGGCAGAATCAATATCCAGTAATTTTTTCGGATATCGGCTATCTGTGACGGGCACAAACTGTACCCCACTCATCACAAATTTCTGATAT
>JAZOMR010000059.1:0-1805 GCA_045654105.1 Faecalimonas sp.
TGAAAATCGTTTCTTTGGCTCCAGAAGTATTATAAGGAGGTGCCGAATATGTCAACAATGAAAATCAAAAAAGGCGATATGGTTAAAGTAATCGCCGGAAGAGATAAAGACAAAGAAGGCAAAGTAGTCGCTGTTAACCACAAAAATAACACAGTTGTTGTGGAAGGCGTTAATATGCTTACAAAGCACACAAAACCAAGTGCTGCTAACCAAAACGGTGGTATCATTCACCAAGAAGGTCCTATTGATGCTTCTAACGTAATGTTCCTCCACAAAGGAAAAGCTACAAGAGTAGGCTTTAAAATGGATGGAGACAAGAAAGTACGTTTTGCAAAATCAACAGGCGAAGTTATTGACTAATCCAAGGAAGGAGGAAAAGAACTTTGAGTAGACTTAAAGAAATGTACCAAAATGAAATCGTTGAAGCAATGATTAAAAAGTTTGGTTATAAGAATATTATGGAAGTGCCAAAACTCGACAAGGTTGTTATCAACATGGGTGTTGGCGAAGCAAAAGACAATCACAAAGTTTTGGAATCAGCTGTAGCTGACCTTGAAAAAATCACAGGTCAAAAGGCTGTTATCACAAAAGCTAGAAAATCAGTAGCGAACTTCAAAATCAGAGAAGGTATGGCTATCGGATGTAAAGTTACTTTAAGAGGAGAAAAAATGTACGAGTTCGTTGATCGTTTGGTTAACCTTGCACTTCCTCGTGTACGTGACTTTAGAGGTGTTAACCCTGACGCATTTGACGGAAGAGGTAACTACGCTCTTGGTATCAAAGAACAACTTATCTTCCCAGAAATCGAATATGATAAAATCGATAAGGTAAGAGGTATGGACGTAATCTTTGTTACAACTGCTAAAACAGACGAAGAAGCTCGTGAATTATTGAAATTATTCAATATGCCATTTACAAAATAGTAGGGAGGAAATATTTCATGGCAAAAACATCTATGAAAATTAAACAACAACGTAAACAAAAATTCTCTACTAGAGAGTATAATCGTTGTAGAATTTGTGGACGTCCACATGCATATTTAAGAAAATACGGAATCTGTAGAGTATGTTTCCGTGAATTAGCTTACAAGGGACAAATCCCAGGCGTTAAAAAAGCAAGCTGGTAAGGAGGAAAAGTAGAATGACAATGTCAGATCCAATCGCAGATATGCTTACAAGAATTCGTAATGCAAACACTGCTAAACATGATACAGTTGATGTTCCGGCGTCTAAAATGAAAATCGCTATCGCTGATATTCTTTTAAACGAAGGTTACATTACAAAATATGACATCGTAGAAGACGGAAGCTTTAAAACAATCCGCATCACATTGAAATACGGTGTAGACAAAAATGAAAAAGTTATTTCAGGTCTTAAGAGAATCTCTAAACCAGGTCTTCGTGTATACGCAAACAGCGAAGAACTTCCAAGAGTATTAGGCGGACTTGGAACAGCTATCATTTCAACAAACCAAGGTGTTATCACAGACAAAGAAGCTAGAAAACTTCAAATCGGTGGAGAAGTTCTTTGCTTCATCTGGTAATTAACAAAAGTAGCAACTGAAAACAGAACGGCTTAAGAAAAGCCGTTCCGAAAATTTAAGTGTAGGAGGTAAACGATATGTCACGTATCGGTAGACTGCCAATCACAGTACCTGCAGGGGTAACTGTTGAAATCGCAGAAAATAACAAAGTGACTGTAAAAGGTCCAAAAGGAACTCTTGTAAAAGAACTTCCAGTAGAAATGGAAATCAAACAAGAAGGCGACACAATTGTTGTAACAAGACCAAATGATTTAAAGAGAATG
>JAZOMR010000060.1:0-17170 GCA_045654105.1 Faecalimonas sp.
TCCCTGTTTTACATGCTCACGGATAAAATGATGACACCACTCCGTAATCTGATAATTTTTCATAAGAATCTATTTCACTTTCTCGTAAATTTCCACCGGGACATAGCCTTTCGCGAAAATGCCCTCGCCACGGTATTCCTCTTCCAAAAGTTCTCCGTACTTACGAATCATTTGAATCTTGCCTGCTTCCGCATAGGAATATACCTTCTCAATATACACTTTCTGCCCACGAAGTACTTCCTCAATGGTTTCTTGAAGCTTATCCAGACCATCTCCATGCTTTGCCGAAATACGTACAATATGGTCTGCACGGAAATCACGCAAAATGCTTTCGCCTTCTACTTTATCCTGCTTATTAAATGCCGTGATAATCGGCTTATTCTTTACTTCCAAATTGGTCAAGGTCTCATAGACAATATACATCTGCTCATCCACCTGAGGATTGGACGCATCTACAACATGCAAGATGATGTCTGCATATTTGGCCTCTTCTAACGTACTGCGGAATGCCTCAATCAAATGATGTGGTAATTTGCGAATAAACCCAACTGTATCGGTAAGTAATACTTCCTGTTTACTTGGAAGCTTTAAATTTCTCGTGGTCGGGTCTAAGGTTGCAAACAGCTTATCCTCTTCTAACACGCCTGCTCCTGTGAGCTTGTTTAACAACGTAGATTTACCCGCATTGGTATAACCCACTATGGCAACTACCGGAACTTTATTTCTGCTGCGCTGTTCCCTTGTTACCTCCCGATGACGTTTCACATCCTTCAGTTCACGATTAAGCTGTGCAATGCGGTCACGAATCAATCTTCGGTCCATCTCCAGCTTCTTTTCACCCGGTCCTCTGGTACCGATACCACCACCCAATCTGGATAGCGACTTCCCAAGTCCTGTGAGTCTGGATTGACGATATTTCAATTGGGCCAATTCCACCTGAATCTTTCCTTCGTTAGTGGATGCTCGTCCCGCGAAAATATCCAGGATGATTAACGTACGGTCCATAACCTTGGTATCCAACACATCCTCCATATTGCCTAACTGAATCGGGGAAAGCTCATCGTCACAAATAATACCGGTAGCTTCCGTCTCCCAGATTAACTCCTTAATTTCATCTAATTTTCCTTTTCCAACATAAGTTCCCGGATGAATCTGGTCCAGATTCTGAATCACACGTCCTACAGTAACTGCCCCCGCTGTCTGAGCCAATTCCTCTAATTCATCCAAAGATTTCTCCGTATCATCATGGTCACTGGTGCTTACACCGACTAATATAACACGTTCGATGTCCTGTTTTAGGTCTATCATTTCTGCCATACTAATTTTACCGCCTTGTTTTTATCTTGTTTCCAAAAAATCTGCTTCCTTTTCGATGCGCTCATCATCCGGGTAAGCCTTCTGATATTCTTTCATCTGTTTCTTAGCCGCATCCCAGTCTGCCATTTTTTCATAAACTACGATTAAGTTGTATTGTACCTCTTGCTTGATATCATCTGTGATATCCTTCATAGATAGTGCTTTCGTATAGACATCGAGGGCCTTCTCGTATTCTTCTATTTCCATATAGCAGGCACCCATAATACTGAAAATTGTTGCAGTCTCTTCCGTTTCGTTCTTCAGTGCCAGTTCAAATGCTTCCAGAGCCTTTTCATACTCTTCCAATTCAAAACATGAAATACCAAGACCTCGATATGCTTCATCCAGATTCTTTTCTCTTTCAATCTCTTGTTCAAAGAACGCCTTCGCCTTCTCATAATTCCCTGCTTCCAATGAGGCTACACCATCTTTTACATTGTTTGCACAACCGCTCAAAATAAACATCCCTGCCAGGGCAACTGCTATAATCCTTTTCTTCATCTATAAAACCCTCTTATTCCGTAATATGTTCCATTCCTTGATTAATAATACTCTGTATATGTGCATCTGCAAGCGAATAGTAAATGGTTTTACCTTCCCTGCGATTCTTCACTAATTTCATCTGCTTCAAAATACGAAGCTGATGCGACACGGCAGACTGTGTCATTCCTATAGCCTCCGCCAGTCCACACACACATGATTCTGACTGAAAAAGCGCACACAAAAGCTTTACTCTTGTGGCATCTCCAAATACTTTAAATAATTCCGCTAAGCCTTGCATAATTTCTTCACTTGGCATACCATTTTCAATCTGATGTACCAGATTTTCATGTACATGTGTACCCATCATAGCTACTTCCTTTCTTCCTTGCATGCAATTCTGCGCATCATAGGGCCTTTGCATGAAATTAATTCCGTACAAAACGACACCGTCCATACTTGATATTATGAACGATGTCGTCTGTTTGGTCAACTTATTTTCGTCTTAGCATCCGAATCGCATTCAGAACACAAAGCATTGCAACTCCGGTGTCTGCAAAAACTGCCATCCACATATTTGCAAGCCCCAAAAATCCCATAATTACAACAAGAGCCTTCACCCCAAGAGCGAACACAATATTCTGCATGGCAATACGATTGGTTATTTTCGCAATCTCCAAAGCTTCCGGAATTGCCTGCATAGATGATGTCATAAATACAACATCAGCCGCTTCAATGGCTGCATCTGCACCGCTTCCCATTGCCGCGCCAACATCTGCTCCCGCTAGCACCGGTGCATCGTTAATACCATCCCCAACAAACATGACTACTCCATATTTATTACGTATTTCTTTTAAATAGTTCAGTTTGTCTTCCGGAAGTAATTTGGCATGAGCTTCTTCAATGCCTGCTTCTTTTGCAACCTTCTCTGCACTCATCCATGCATCTCCCGTCAACATAACCGTCTTAATTCCACGTTTCTTTAGGCTTTCAATGGCTGACTTGGAATCTCCTTTTAGTGAATCTGCTATCACAATATAACCAGCCAGTTCACTATTACATGCAACCAAAACTTCTGTATCATAGTTGTCTGTTTCTTGTTGCGAAATTTCTACTCCATAGCTTTCTAACAAAGCTTTGTTTCCACATAAGATTTCGCCTCTGTCAGTGAGCGCACGAATCCCTTTTCCTGCAATTTCCTCCACAGACTCCGGTTGTTGTAAATGAAGTCCTTCTTCCTTCGCTTTTCTGACAATACTGTTTGCAATCGGGTGTGTGGACTGCAATTCACACCCCGCAGCCATGCAAAGAACTTCCTTTTCGGTGAAACGTTCTGTTGCTACACATATTTGAACCTCAAACACACCTCTCGTAACGGTTCCTGTTTTATCCATTACAACTGCCTTTACGCGCTGCAATGTTTCGATTGCCAAACCACCTTTAAAAAGAATATTCTTTTTTGAACCCACACCAATTCCGGAAAAGAATGCCAAAGGCACACTTAAAACAAGGGCACATGGACAACTAATAACCAGAAATGTAATTGCAGTATATATCCATTTGCTCCACTCACCGGTAAAAAGAGATGGCACAATTGCAGTCGCTACTGCAATAAGCACCACAATTGGTGTATACACTTTTGCAAATCTGGTAATAAAACGGTCCACCCTTGGTTTACTGTCTGCTGCTTGCTCAACCGATTGTAAAATACGTGTAACCATAGAATGCTCCAAAGTGTGTGTGACACGAATCTTTAAAAGACCGGAAGTATTCAAACAACCTGAAATGACCTTGTCACCTGGTTGTACCTTCACAGGAACCGGCTCTCCCGTTACAGGAGCCGTATCAATTCTGCTCTCTCCCTCCACAACAACTGCATCTAAAGGAATTCTGTCCCCTGCTCTGACAAGAAGGATATCTCCTACCCTTGCCTCCCTTGCCGGAATTATAGACTCGCCGTGCTCATGTACAAGCTGCACGGTTTCCGGACGCATATCGACTGCCTCCATAATCTGTTTTCTACTTTTATGGGTAGCAATATCTTCAAATAATTCTCCAACTCGGAAAAAGAGCATGACGCCAACTGCCTCTGCAAAATCTCCGATTGCAAAGGCTGCAATTGTGGCAATACTCATCAGAAAGTTTTCATCCAAAAAATGACCTTCTACGACATTTTTTACTGCTGATTTCAAGATTCTTCCACCAAGCAAAAAATATGCAATAATAAATATGATTATAGATAGCACTCTTGCCATATCCTGCGTAAAAATCGCTACAATAAAAAGAAGGGCTGAAACTCCAATTAGTAAAATCTCCTTTTTCTGCTCTGATTCACTATGTACATGATGATGGTCATGACCGCATCCACAGCTTACATATTCCTTATGCTCATGATTGTGGTGTTCACATGCACATGCTTCATGATTATGGTATTCATGTTTATGTTCTGACATATTGTACTCTCCTTTTATATATGAATAACTGTTCATATATTCATATAACCACATTTCAAGATATATGTCAACAAAAAAGCAAGTGCTATCGCAATCGCAACAGCACTTATAGTTTCAAATATTCATCTTCAAAATGTCTTTGTATCCATTTCTTCGCCCGATATAGTTTGCTATACAAGACATCTCTGGACATTCCCAATTCTCTCGCCACTTCATCATGTGACTTATCCATAATATAGATTAAATGTAAGATATCATACCATGATTCATTTTCTTCTCTTACCCTGTGTAGAATTTCACTTGCAAATTGTTTGCGTTCTTGGGCGCTCTCGTCCAGAATGTATTCATCCTCTGCACTGTGCAAAATTGCACTCTCTTCCGGGATATTGTCGATGTAATCCCCTTGTTCATGCTTCATATCTCTCAGCCAGTTGAATGATAAATTACGGGCTGTTCGCAACAAATATGCACGAACACAATCTAAATTCACATTGTCAAAATGCTGAAACAATTTATAGAAAGCCTTCTGCGTTATATCGTGCGCAGTATATTCATCATTGGTATAATACCGGCTAATCTTGAATACTTCGTTCTCATATATTCGATAAATTTCTTCAAACTTTTCCTCTTTTGTTGTACCCTTTTGCATACCAATTCCCTCTAAGCCTAATATTCTTATGCCATTATAGCATGTGCCTGGCACATGCTACGCTCCGCACGGATGCGCACTCCACTTCGTTGCGGCGCTGGTATAATGTAAACATTATACCATATGATTGGCAAAATATGGTATAATTTTATTGATAAGACTGTTTCTTTATTTTCAGCGTGTCGATAAAAGTCGAATTTTTTCTATTGTTTTCCTGTTTCTTACAATTTACCATGTTATTATATTGGGAGAGAAATGCTATGGAGTACAGAACAATTACAAAAAGCGTCTTGCACCAACTTGGAATTGGAAAAACTTACAGCGGATACGATTACATTCTTCGTGCCATTGAACTAATTTTGCAGAATGAAGATGTCCTGACAAATGTCACAAAAATTCTATATATTGATATAGCAAAGGAGTATCAGACTTCACAAACTTGTGTAGAAAGAAACATCCGTAAAGTAATTGAAGTCATCTGGAAGCATGCCGATGAAAACAGCATTCAGCTTCAAAAAATCTTTGGTAAAAAATTTCTATCACTAAAACCTTCCAACAAGGAATTTTTAGAACTGCTATATGAATATATTAAATTACAGGACACTTTGCAAAAAGCCCTTATCTCCAATCCGTTTATTTGTCCAATTTCCAACAAAGCTTGTTGCGCCTTCGACGAAATTCTAAAAAAATTTATACAGCTTTATTAATTTTTCAATCATCTTATGTCTTATTTATATTTGCCCCAAAAAATTCTATTACATGCACATTATATACTTATGACACACTACCCCCGAATCTCTGACGAAAATTGCGTAAAATCATGAGAAGTCCTCAATCTGCCAGTCAATCGGCTCTACCCCATGACTTTCCAAAAATTGATTGGTCTGACTAAATGGGCGACTTCCAAAAAATCCACGGTAAGACGATAACGGACTTGGATGTGGTGCCTCTAATATCAGATGCTTTGGATTATTAAGCATAGACTTCTTTAACTGGGCCGGTCTTCCCCACAAAATAAATACAATTGGTCTGTCCTGCGCGTTCAGCACACGAATCGCAGCATCCGTAAATTCTTCCCACCCGATTCCTCGGTGTGAATTTGCCTGATGGGCGCGCACGGTTAGTACTGTATTCAAAAGCAGCACACCTTGTTTTGCCCATTTTTCCAAATATCCATGACTTGGAATCGTACATCCCAAATCGTCGTGTAATTCCTTATAAATATTCACAAGGGAAGGCGGAATCTCTACTTCCGGCTTCACAGAAAAACAAAGTCCATGTGCCTGTTTCTCGCCATGGTACGGGTCTTGTCCAAAGATAACCACCTTCACATCCTTCAGAGGTGTTAAATGAAATGCATTAAACACATCATCTGCCGGTGGGAAAATCTGATGAGTGCGATACTCCTGATTCACCGTATCAAACAATTTCTTATAATAATCTTTCTTAAATTCATCTTTTAAAGCTTCAAGCCAATCTCCATTAATCGCTGGCATATTTCCTCCTAGAGTCTGACAGATACTCCCTTTTCTCTTAAGTACTGTTTTACTTCTTTTACTTCTAATTCTTTAAAATGGAATAGGGATGCTGCCAAAGCCGCATCTGCTTTTCCTTCTGTAAATGCATCATAAAAATGTTCCAGCCCTCCTGCACCACCGGATGCAATCACCGGTATGGACACACTCTCTGAAACTTTACGAGTAAGTTCTAAATCATAACCTGCCTTTGTTCCATCGCAATCCATACTGGTGAGCAGGATTTCACCGGCACCAAGCTCTTCCACCTTTTTTGCCCATTCAATAGCATCAATGCCCATATCAACACGGCCACCATTTTTATAAATATTCCAACCGGTACCGTCTGCGCGACGCTTTGCATCAATTGCCACAACCACACATTGGCTACCAAACTTCTCAGCCGCTTCCGAAATCAACTCTGGGCGATTAATTGCAGCTGAATTCACCGAAATTTTATCTGCACCTTCTCGAAGAAGGGCCTTGAAATCATCTACTGTACGAATCCCGCCTCCAACAGTAAATGGAATAAATACATTTTTTGCAACTTCCCTTACCATATCTATAACGGTTTCTCTGGCATCTGAAGATGCTGTAATGTCTAAAAATACAATCTCGTCTGCTCCCGCTTCATCATATGCCTTCGCAATGGCCACCGGGTCACCTGCATCCACAAGATCCACGAAATTCACACCCTTTACCACGCGTCCACCATGTACATCCAGACAAGGAATAATTCTTTTTGTAAACATGCCTGCTCCTCCTAGTTAAGCTCCACAAAATTTTTCAGAATCTGCAATCCCACATCACTGCTCTTTTCCGGATGAAATTGACATGCAAACACATTGTCTCTTTCCACCGAGGCATGGATATTAACACTATAATCTGTAGTTGCTTTTACAATCTGCTCATCCTCTGCCTTGAGATAATAAGAGTGTACAAAATATACATAGGACTGTTCAGAAAGTCCCTGAAACAATCTTCCTTGATTTTGTAAATGCAAAGAATTCCATCCCATATGCGGAATTTTTAAATCCTCTTTATCCGGAATGCGAAGAATCTCACCCTTCAAGATTCCAAGACCTGCTACGCCTGGAGTCTCATCGCTACGTTCAAACAGCAATTGAAGTCCAAGACAAATCCCTAAGAATGGCGTTCCCTTCCCTACCACCTCATATATCACCTTGTCCAATCCAAATTTCTTCAGATTAGCCATGGCATCTCCAAAAGCACCTACACCTGGTAAAATTACTTTATCTGCCTGCAAAATTTCTTGTGCATCTTTCGTAATCACCACATCTGCACCTAATTTTTGCAATGCCTTTTCTACACTTTTAATATTTCCTGCATCATAATCTATAATTGCAATCATCTTTTGCCCCCTACTTTAAGTCCAATTCAAACCAAAAAGCGACTCCATTTTCATAGTTTACCACACCATAGTCCTGTTGGAAAGAGTCCATTATGGCTTTTACAATCGATAATCCAATTCCATGGCCGCCATATTCTCTGGTACGAGCCTTGTCCACCTTATAAAACTTGCTCCAGATATGCTCAATTTCTTCATTAGGAATCTGTTTTCCTGTATTAAAAACAGATACACGTATCTTATCGTTTCCATCCATCTTGGTAATTCTGATATCAATAATCTTTTCGTTTTCAACATGGTTAAGGGCGTTGCTCAAATAGTTGCGAACAACCTGCTCAACCCGAAATTCGTCAGCCCATACAAAAATTGGTTCTTCACATGCGAATCTCACTTCGGCTCGCTTTTGCTGAATCAAAATCTCATTGCTTTGAATAATGCCTCTGATTAATTCCGTGATATCGAAACGTTCAAATGCAATTTCCTCTTCACCAAACTCCAGCTGATTTAATGTCAAAAGATTCTTTACCAACTGATTCATTTTATTTGCCTCATCCATAATGACATCACAATAAAAAGCACGGTTTTCCGGATCGTCTGAAATCCCCTCCTTCAATCCTTCCGCATACCCTTGAATCAAGGCAATTGGCGTTTTTAGCTCATGGGAAACATTTCCTATAAACTCCGTACGCATGGTCTCTATTTTTTCTTTCTTTTCAATATCCTTTTGTAACTCATAGTTTGCATTCTTCAGTTCTGAAACAGTCTCCTCCAATTTCTCTGACATGGTGTTGAAGTTTTCACCAAGAAGACCAATTTCATTTTCACCGCCACTGACATATTTGGCATCAAAATCCAGATTCGCCATGCGAGCCGACAGACTGGTAAGCTCCAGGATTGGATTGGTAATTCGTTTCGTAAAAAACCACACAAAGATGCTCCCGAGAAATGCCATAATTAATGTTATATAAATCAAAAATGTGTTAGAAAGCGAAACACTTTCTCGGATACTTTCTAGAGGACTTCGCAAAATAAACGCATTGCCATTGCTCAAGTACCCCCACATTTCAATATATTCGTCTTTGTTAATCACATCCGTTGCACTGTGAATCTGATAACGGTCACTGGATTCCAGAATTTCCCCACGCACCTGGTTCTTGTTCAGTAAATATCCCATCAATTGGGTGAACAACTCTTGTGTCTTTCGCTCACTCTGTGTCGCTGTCAAAAGAGCCTGATTATCCCCATCCACAACAACAAAGGATATGTTTCCGACCTCCACAAGCTCGCCCAATTCCTCCAACATTTTTTCTGATGTCAGAGTACCCCTTTTCGTTGCATCATTCATCTCATTGTAGACACGGATTAGGGCTGTCTGTTTGTTATGAATATAAAAGCCTTCCAAAAACCATGTGTTAATGAGAATCGATACTAACAGTACAGCTGCAACCAACGCAATAAAGATGGTCGCTATCTGGCGTCTGATTGATTTTTTCATGCTTCCACCTCAAATTTATAGCCCATGCCCCATATAGTTTTAATGTAATGCCCTTTGTCGCCTAGTTTACTCCTAAGCTTTTTCACATGGGTATCGATTGTTCTTGCATCACCGAAATAGTCATAATTCCATACGTTGTTCAAAATCTTTTCTCTTGACAGCGCAATTTTTTGATTCTCCACGAAATATGTTAATAATTCAAATTCCTTTACACTTAAATCTATTATCTCGCCATCAATGGTTACCATATGAGCCGATTTATTAATGACAATTCCTCCCGCATTTATTTCAGCATCATCTTCTACATTTTTCACACGTTTTAAAAGCGCTCCCACTCTTGCAACCAATATCTTTGGACTAAATGGCTTCGCAACATACTCATCTACTCCAAGTTCAAACCCTTTTAGCTCATTCTGCTCTTCTGCTCTTGCAGTCAGCATCATAATAGGAACCTTTGAATGTTCACGCACTTCCTTGCACACCTGCCAGCCGTCCATGCGCGGCATCATAACATCTAAAATAATTAAATCAATATGTTTATCTGCATAAAACATATCCATAGCTTCAATGCCATCTGATGCTTCTAATATCTGATAGCCCTCTCGTTCTAAAAAATCGCGGATTAATTTACGCATTCTGCTTTCATCATCTACAATTAATATTTTTGTTTTTTCCATGGGAATTTCACCTCATCTAGATTATCTACTGTTATCCTAGCAGAGATTTATGTTAAAATTGTGTATTCATTATACTATTTTTCTTCGTACAAATAAAGGGGACATTTACAGACTTGTACAAAAGATTCCACAAAAAAGGATGCGATAGTAAAACTACCGCACCCTTTTTATAAAATTTCCGTAACTATTTATTTTTCAGAGATTTTTTAAATTCTTTGTATGAGATATAAGCCTCTGTCTTTTTGAACTTGTTAAACTTAATAATCCACATTACTAATGATATTACAAACAACACACCAAATACAATTGACAACGTTTTGGTTACTGGTTTTGCCATAGGTTGTGCTTCTATAATTGTTGTGCCTTCTCCAATACCATTCATAGCTTGTGAGTTTGCAATTGCGTACAAGTTGTGGTGACAAGCTTCTCTCATGGCTTGTACTGCCACAGGGTCATTCTCATATTGAGCCAATCCATTTTCACCTGTAATCATAAATGCAAGCATAGAGTCAAAGGTAGTTGTTCCACCCATAACACCATCAATACCATTTACCATAGAGTTCAATACGTTATCCGTAATCTGAAGTCCCATACAGTTCCATTCCTCGTTTAAGATACCTTTTACCAGATTGCTATTTGCACCTGACCATTGTGTACCCCAGCGAGTGTATGCCATCATAACACCGTTACCTGAACCCTGAGAGTCTTCCAAAGCTCCTTGGAATGCTCTTAAGTAGATTTCACGAGCTGCTTGCTCATTAAGCCATACGCCAAGACCGATTCTGTCTTGTTCACAGTCATTTAATGCAAAGTGTTTCATTACTACACGAACACCTTTTTCTTCAATACCTGCTACTTCATATCTTCCCATTTCTGATGAAAGGAAACCGTCTTCTGAATAGTATTCAAAGTTTCGCCCGCTGTATGGAGATCTGTGAATATTTGCGCCAGGTCCATAGAGGAATGTTACTTCTGCTTCTAAACAATCATTACCTACAATTTTTCCAATTTCATATACTAACTCTTTATTAAATGTAGCTGCCAATACATCTTCTGATGTAAGTGCTGTTGTTTCTACGCCAAGCTGACTACCGAATAATGCAACCGTAAGTCCCTGTGGGCCATTTTCATCACGGGTACCAGGTGCTTGTACGGAAAGTACCGGCATTGTCCAGTGGAAGGAATCGCCAATCAACGAAACCATTTCATCAAATGTAAGCTGGTCTAATAATTTGTCCCAAGCTGGATCGTCATAATCTTTACCAATCATATCATAAAGCTTCATTCCGTTGTCTGCGCCAAGTGTAGGCATTTCTGCTTTGGCATCTGAATTTGTTTCGTATTGTTGATCCTGTAACGTTTTAATTAAATAATTATTTAATTCAAGCGGACCATAAACTTTAAGAATTTCTTTTACCTTTAGACCGAAAAAGCTCTTTACTTTTTCCCACTTAAATTCATAGTCATCAAGACTTGGCATTGTACCTTCCCAGTCATTACGTGTTAAGTAAGTAACTTTTGTTCCTACTTCTTTATTCATGTTAGGGTCTGAAGAATTAAATTGATTTTCAATCTTTGTACCAGCATCGCTTGTAGCATAGGTTGTTGTATCCAATTCCGGATTGTTCCATTTTGCAACTAATGCAGCATTACCTTCAACATCCATACGGCTTTCTGTGTTTTCAGGCGTATAACCTTTTTCTGCCAAGACGTTATTCGCTGCGTTATGAGCATCTGTAGCTGCTGTGAAGTAGTAATCACCTGCATCCAGAATATATGTGCCTGCGCCATAAGCATCGTAGCTTGCCACATAATCGCCATCCACATCAATTGTTAATATTTCAAAAGCGCCTGGCTCTAAAATTTTAGTCTTGCCAAATCCTACCAACGACACGGAAGCTTTTTCTACTTTATTATCAATGTCATATTGTGTGTATGGGCTGGAAACATAGATTTGAACAGTCTCTTTACCAGCCACTTTACCTGTATTTGTAACTTTAACACTGATTTTATATGTTGTTGTATCCTTATCATAGTTAAGTGTCATGTCGCTATATTCAAAGTTTGTATAACTTAGACCATATCCGAATGGAAATGCAACATCGTCACCATATTCGTATTTACCGGCATTTCCTGTACCCATTACATAGTCTTCGTAACGGGTTTCGTAATATTTATATCCTACATAAATACCTTCCTGATAAATCATATAAGTATCTGCATGTCCAGGAATCGTGCTTGTATCACCTTTGTATATAACAGGTGTGAGGTTTCGCATAACCGGGCTTGAATAATTATCATAACAGTAAGTGTCCGGCAAACTACCAGAAGGATTTACATCACCGCTTAAAATATCAGCAACAGCATTTAAACCTGTTTGTCCTACACCACCTATCCAAAGTGTAGCATCTACGCCATACTCATTGTCTTTCAAGAAATCAACCTGAAGTGCATTGGATGTATTGATAAGTACAATAATTTTACCAATTTTATCTTCATCCTTCATTTTTTTGATGCCTTTGAGCATATCTTTTTCATCTTGGCTTAAGGCAAGATAATTGTAATTCATTTTTTCATCATTACCAGTTTTCACTAAAGTGTGGTCAAAATAACTATCTGCCCCTTCACCACCAATACGTGACAAAACAACAATTGCCGCATCACCATATTTTTCTACTGATTTAAGTACATCTTCCGTATAAACTTTCCAAGGTGCTTCTACAATCTCTGCTGAACCATATCCATCACTTCCTGCTGAATCTTGAGCTGTTGCTCCTGCATCTTCACGTGTATATTTTGCTGCTGCACCTTCTTTGTAGAAATTCCATAATGTTTCGTTTACTTCAAATTTTTCTTTCTCTAAAGCCGTTTTTAAATCATCGCATTTACTTGTATCAACGTTGGCCGAACCTGTACCACCATATACGATGTTTACAGATGATGTTGAAAACAAACTAACCTTTGCTTTTTTGTCAAGCGGAAGTGCGCCGCCCTCATTCATTAATAATGTAGCACCTTCTGCTTCAACCTGTTGTACAAGTTCTGCACCTGCTTTTGTTCTTTCTTCTTCTGTATCGTAATCACCTTTGTAGTTAATTGCCTCTTTATCTTCGTTCTCTACTTCCCAGAAAGTTCCACCTAAAAATAGTGCCATCGTGTTGTCAAACATACTCACGACAACTGCTAATGCAATAAAAATAGCCATAAGCGGACCACTTAAAAGTGTTAAAAACTTCCAAGGTCTTCTTGCTCTCCTGCACGCTTTTTTAAACGCTTTTTTTTGAGCCTTCTTCTCAGCTCGTAATTCATTTTTGTTTTCTTCCATAAATACTTCTCCTTACTTCTTGATAGTAATTTATATAGTACATTCTAACATAATATTGTTAAAACTTAAACATAATTCTAACAATTTCCACAAAAAAACAGTTCTGGTATTTCTCCAGAACTGTTCCTGCAATCTTATTTATATTTTTCCATCGCTTCTTCCAAACTCATGCCATTTGCTATTGCTTCCTTACGCTGTGCATTGACTGCTTGGATTTCTTTCATGCGAGGCCCGGTTAAGGAATAACCTTTCATTGCAATTAAGGTTGCAATCCATGCCACCATCGGAATGATACAGAATAATACAATCATTACCCAATTCATGCCATCCACATACGGCGTTGTTTCCGTCGGCAAATTCTCCAATCCTATAAACGTAATCGCAACACTTACAATCAAGGCGGTCAACGAAGAAACTAATTTGTCTACCAAAGAAAACATAGTTCCCATAATACCTGGGATGAATTTCCCAGATCGGTAAGTTTCATAGTCCGAACAGTCTGCCACCATTGGAATTGGCAAATCTGCAGTTGAGTAGTAAGCCCCATATCCAATACCAAACAATAAGATAAATAAAACAGTATATAAATTGATTGTAATTCTTCCATCACTAAACAATGTCAAATTTCTAGCTGGATTACCTTGTTGCCATAAAAGTAAAAGTACCGCTACTCCAATATAACTAATCAAAGCAACTGTCACAAATTTAACCAGCGACGCTTTCTGCCCTTTTTTCTGCGATAACTTTGCAGACATTAGGAAAAACGGTGCTGAAAAAACATAGCCAACGGCCATCATTGGAAAATATAATCCTTTATAATTCCCCATCATACTTCCATACAGCATACATAGCACATAAGTAGATGTGGCAATTGACAATGCCAATTTACAACCTGCTCCTGCCACCATTAGACGTTGCATGGGCTTATTATGTTTCACAATTTCAACATATTCAGATATTTTAGTCTTTTTCTGGGTACCCTCACCAAGACCATAATACTTCGGATTGTCTTTTTCCCAAATTCCGATAACCGCTAGAATTGTCAGCACAAATGAAAGCAAAATACCAATTGGTGTCAAAACTGAGTAAAAACTTGCTTCAGCCGTCTTATAATCTAACGCTATAAGAACAAATGCCATAATCTGCATAATCCCCATGCCAGCAATCTGTCCTACTGCATTAAAAATAGCAGTTAATGGTCTTTGACTCGGGTCATTTGTAATAACCGTCTGACCCGAACGTGTTACAGATGTTTGGAATGTATATCCAATTACCCATATTGCATAGAACAAAACAAATGCCACATAACGAAGCCACATCATATCTTTTGGAATATGTGGTGTTACCATATATAGTACAACAGTAGACAACGCCATAATCACATTACCGATCACCATAAATGGTCTGAATTTACCAAACTTTCCATTTGTACGGTCCATGATCGCCCCGATAATTGGGTCTGTAAAAGCATCGAACACACGCATGATAGCAAGCAGCGCTGACGCAAAAAACATTCCTAATTTAAGTACATTGTCTCCAAAAGTAGCCACATATGTTAGAATTAATATAAAATAAACATTTGTCGCACCATTATTCATCGGAAACAAAGCGATTTGATACATTTTCGCACGATTTGTAACTTGATTTTCCATACTACTTTCCTTCCTTACATCCAGTTAGAACTATCGCCCTTCGCCAAACGATACTCTGGTTTTTCTTTATCAACTTTATAGATTACACAGCTGTCTTTATAGTCTCCTGCTTTTACTTCCAACTGGTTTTCTTTCTCAAGAATTATATTAAACTTGAACACATTTTCCCCTTTTTGTGTTCCCACAAGTTTACCATTTTGATAAAGAGAAACTTCATTTAAGTTCGAGTAAACTGTTATGGTCTGATTTACAGCACTGCGATACTCATAACGCTTTCCTGCCAGATATACAAATTTATCTTTCTTATTCCAATACGCCTTATATAAATAGAAGACATCCTTTTTCAACTTGCGGTCAAAGGTAATCATGCCCTTGTGGTTCATGCCAGGCTCACCACCCTGATTACGTGCATCTGCCGCGAAATCAAACATATTCCAATAATAGTGTGCCCACATGTACGGATAACGCTTAAAGCATTTCAACATATACTCATGGTATTTTGTATGATACTCTTCTGAGTTATCCCCACGCTTTGGATGTTTTGAATGAAGGTTTGGCATACCCTCTGCACCGTATTCTGAATAGCATAAGCATCTATTTGGATATAAGAAGTGCCACAATCTAATCCATAGATCATTGAGCCATAAAAACGGTACATACCAGCCAAGATATAAGTTCCAGCCAACCAAATCTGTAATGTGCGCAACTGGATTCCAATGCAGACACATAGCATAACAAGCCAATGTAGTCGGTCGCGTCGGATCCATCTTGTGACACAAATCATTTAACACGCGGTGATTTTCTAACATCTGCTTTTTATATTTTCTCCCAGAAATGGTAATCTCATTCGATACTCCCCACATCACAATGCTTGGATGATTATAATTTTGAATAATCAACTCCTTCATCTGTGAAATGGTATTCTCATTTCCATTTGCCAAATGCTCAGATATATATGGAATCTCTGCCCACACAACCATACCCACTTTATCGCACAAATCATAGAAATACTGGTCGTGCTGATAATGTGCCAATCGAATGGTATTCGCCCCAACCTCGCGAAGCAACTCCATATCTCTGTCATGATGCTCCTTCGTAATCGCATTTCCAATACCTTTGAAATCCTGATGACGTGATGCTCCATGTAAAGGATAAGGTCTGCCGTTCAGATGGAAGCCATCCTTTGGACTAAATTCGAAGGTACGCACACCACAGTTGCAGCAAATCTCATCCACTTCTTTTCCATTCTTCATTAGAACAGCTTTAATTTGGTACAAATAAGGATCTTCAAGCCCATCCCAAAGGTGTACGTTAGGCACAGAAAGCTCTACCTCTGTTCCTTCCGCTTCAGCCACAATATTCCCCTCTGCATCCAGAAGTTCAACCACAACCTTTGCCTTCGCTTCTTTGGCAGCTTTATTAATATAAGTACTTACCTTCACGGTCGCATCTTTTCCATCTACCTCTGTCTGGTACTTCATACCTGGTCCGCCGTAGTAATCCAAATCAAAATGCTCTTTTGAAACTACTAGGACTTCAATATCACGGTAGATTCCTCCGTAAAAGGTAAAATCTGCTTTCTGTGGATATACGCGGTCATTCACGCTGTTATCCACTTCTATTTTTATCTGATTGTTCTCTTGTAAATCTTTTGTAACGTCAACACGGAATGTAGAGTATCCACCATCGTGAGCGACAACCTCTTTGCCATTTAACATGACCTTTGCACTTGCATTGACACCGTGGAATTGCAAATAAACACATTCCTTTTCCGCATCAAATTCCGGTTTTGCAAATTGATTATCATACACTAGGGTTCCTCGCCAGTAGTCATTTCCACCATCCTGACCGTCTTTGGCGTTCCATGTATGAGGAAGTTCTACTGCTTGTCTGTTACCTGTCTGGTCTGTAAAACTCCAACCTTTCATTAACTTCTCAATTCTTCTCATACTTAATTCCTTTCGTTTGTGCATTGTTACGCACAGTTCAGAAATATCTTAACATATTTTAAACAATTTGTCCTAAATTTAATGATAAATTTATAATATTATTTCTAATCAACCAAACCCTTTTTGGCCTCTATTAAATTATAAACCGTCGCCGAACCAACCACTAGGATTGCACCTACAATCGCCATCACTCCGACTTGTTCTCCATAGAACGCAGCAACAAGAAGTGGATTTAAGATAGGTTCAATGGT
>JAZOMR010000061.1:0-2379 GCA_045654105.1 Faecalimonas sp.
GCATATCTTTTAAGCGCACACCCTTTGCAAGCTGTTCATTCACTTTCATCTGTACCCAGAAGGAACGCATTGCTTCATTGTTGCGCGTAAGTGAAAAGGCATTGTATCCGTCGTTATCTACTGTTCCCAACCGCATAGGTAGGCCATTCATGATAGCAATAGCAACGCCGACAATTGTACACATCAATAGCATTATCGATAGGATTGGGGTGCCTTTAGTTAGGATATACAATACAAAAAACAAAACTGAAACAATCACATTCATCAAAGAACCGCCCAAGTTATAAAGCACCAACGGGATCTTCCCATCTTCCATGTCCGGTGGAGACATAAGGCACTGTCCTCCTGTCCCTGTAATCGACAGCCTTCTAAGACAAACTTTTTCGTTTTCTTTAATCCACATAAAACTGAAAATGCGGAATGAACTAAATTTGTATCCAGAAACAAGTCCAAACATCAAATGTCCTGCCTCATGGATAATCAGCTGTATAAATATGGCAACATACATTCCCACAAATAGACATGCTAGAGAAAACAGGTTTTCCCATGCGGAAGTTCCTGGCTGTGCATTTTTATCTATGTATTGAGCCATCAGCACGCCACACACAGCACCAACCAACATGAAAAATGCTACCGCTATGTACTGCTGCCATTGTATTTTCTTCTTCGCTTCTTTCTTCTTCATTACTCTTTCCCTTTGCCTATCTCTAATGATATGAGTGCGCCTTCTCGTTCTTCGGCTACCATGTCACCGGCTTTAAAGTTCTCCGCTTTCATTGTCTTTTCAGAAACACGAAATTCTTTCTCATTTCCATCTTTATCAATAGCATAAATAAACACTTCTGAAAAGCCTGCCAGGCGTTCAATCTTACTGATTTCCATTCTGCTCTCCCAAAGTTTTCTGTCCTTCTCTTGACCGAATGCTAAACCAAGACTCATACCAATCGGGAGTCCCCAGCACATGCCTAGCGTCATACTATCCGGAAAAAGAACTTTGCCAAAGGCAAGACCGATTGCAAGACCAAAACACATACCGATGCCCATATATTCGTTTGCGAATCTCTGAAACTTTGGCTCCTTCATTTCGCTAGTAAAGGTTTGCTTCAGCAATTTCCTATTTAATTTTCTTCTTTCTTTTTCGTCTTTATTCTTACGCATTTGTTACTCACTCTTTCCAATATCCAAGTGTTTTCAATATGTCAATCACTTCTTCTTTATTTTCCGGCAATGCAGCCGCATAAACCACGGTATCTCTAAAACGAGCCTTAACTACGTACATGGAGTCGCTTTCCTTGATATGGATTTCCTGTACCATACCGTCTTGCTTAATTTCTTCACCCTCAGACACAGGAAGTGTCATTCCTACATAGAGACTCATAGCACTGTCTACCGTATCCATTACACAAAAATCCATTCTTACATTGCCATCATCAAACGATACCGACTCTTTCATCATAGAACCAACTCGCCAATCCTGACGCAATTTTTCTGTAGTATCGGTAGTTTTATAGCCTTTCTCTTCTACCACGCTTTGGAACTGTTCTACGTCAACAGGATGTTTCCCTGGGAAGAGCTTGTTAGACAAGAAAATACCTCCTAAAACAACTACAAACAGCAAAAGTCTAACAAAGATATTTCTGCTCCATTTATTCGAAGCATATTTTATTTTTTTAGGGTCTACATATTCTTCCGGTGGTAATTTTTCCTCTTCTTCCGGCTGCCCTTTTCTTCTTATCTTGCGAAGTAATGCCCATGTACCCGACATGAAATAACCTATTGTTGCAAAGACACTTCCACAAATAAGGAATACAATCATATTGGAAATACTCGGTGACAATATGTATGTTGACTTTTCCGGTGCCATCGGGTCATACTTGATTTTTACCTTTTCTCCGAGTGCCATCGGATCTCCTTGGTTATACAACATGTCTGAATATTTTTGTCCTTCTACTTCATACTGATATGTAATATCATATGAGACACGACTGCTGCTTCCATGACGTCTCCATGTACTTGAATATTCGCTGGATATATCACTGACTTCTGCATAAATAGCAATCCAGTCCTTTTGCGTGTGTTCGTTTATGTAATTGTAAATACCTTCGCCAATCATACGGATTCCTATATATAAAATAAAGATACCGAATAATCGTAAAAAAATGTGAAATATAATGCCCTTTTTCATGCTACCATTCTCTTTTCTGTTTTTCCTGTTCGATACGAGACTTTAATACATTAATTTCATGTTCAAAAAGAGACTTGTCAAACGCAATTTTCCGCTCTTTTCCTGTACCATCTGTAAACATGAAATAATGCAAATAATATGTTCTTCGGCTCCCCACTCTATGAATAGAGCCCGTTCGTCTTCTTATTTCTACT
>JAZOMR010000062.1:0-2645 GCA_045654105.1 Faecalimonas sp.
ATTGTATGTTCTGTATGCTGAGAATTTGTTCCAATTCCAAATGCCACGTCCTTCACTCCTTTCTTACTCTATCTTCAGCTTCGAATAATCAACGTTTCTCTTCTCTCTGGATACTCCGCCCGACAGGTGATCGATTGGTGATTTTACAAAACAGGCTCTTTTCACAGAATCAATACCATATCGTTTCCGAATACTGTCTACTGTGCTGTCAAGTCGCTCCAGTTTCTCGTAATCGATGTCAATGTCAAACATGTTAATCTGACGCATATCATAACCATCTCTAATTCGGCTTGTGTGTATACCTAAATGTCGGATTGGTTTTCCATCCCACAATTCATCAAATAACTGTGCTGCGTAGGCATGTATTTCTTTTGTAATGTTAGTCGCATTTAATAGTGTTCTTTGATGACTGGCATATTCAAAATCACTGTTCTTAATGCCGACAGCAATAACCTCTGCCTTTACGCCTGCTGCCCGCAAGCGAGTTCCTACGGTTTCTGCCAGGGCAAGAAGTACTAACTTTGCCACACTACCTTCTGTTACATCAAAAGGAATGGTAGTTGAATTCCCATAGCCTTTGTTCTTCTCCGGGGCAGACTGAACTACACTTACATCTAACCCGTTTGCAAACTGCCATATAACTTCTCCATGTTTCTTTAAATGATAGCGTAGTATCTCGATATCCGTTTTGGCAAGTTGACCGATGGTGCTAATGCCTAAAGTCCTAAGTTTTCGCTCCGTTGCCCTTCCAACAAAGAATAAATCTGCTACCGGTAGTGGCCACATCTTCTGTTCTATCTCATAATGCCAAAGCGTATGCACTCTGTCCGGCTTTTTAAAATCACTTGCCATCTTTGCCAATAATTTGTTTTCAGATATGCCCACATTCACCGTAAATCCCAATTCGTCTCTGATACGATTGCGTATTACATTGGCTGCATCCACCGGATTACCCAAAATACGCTCTGTTCCTGTCATATCCATATAACACTCATCAATGGAATACTGTTCTACTGGAGGAGAATACTCATGAAGAATATCTACAAATGCTTTGGAGCACCTCTCATATAATCCGTAATTAGGCGGAACCAGATAAAGGTGTGGGCATTTCTGTCTTGCTTCCATGATGGATTCCCCGGTCTTGATGTTAAATTTCTTTGACGGTATGGATTTAGCTAATATAATCCCATGCCTCATAGCCATGTCGCCTCCAACGGCAGATACCATCGTTCTAAGGTCTTGTTTGGCTCTCAAATGATAAAGCCGGTACACCGCTTCCCACGACAAAAAGGCAGAGTTTACATCAATGTGAAAGATTACCCGTTTCATCCCATTATCAACTCCTCGTCCCGTTATTATATCGAACATTTGTTCTTTTTTCAACAGATATTTGTTGGAAAGCGACTGTCAAATTTAATTATGACAGTTTCGGGGTGCCTTTAGTAACAAAAAAGAGAACCAATTTGGTCCTCCATCCTGCTGCCCCTTATGCAATTTTCTATGTCTCTTATCGGTATTGCTAAACTTCTCCCTGTTTCACTTTTTGTAACTAAAACGGAATTATTATGGATTTTTAACATGACTAGGATAGTACTGTTTCTGTTATGTCTATTAACGAATCAAGTCCATTTGGAATATCGTCTGCGCTTTGATATGTTTCCGACTTATGTATAGTTTCTAGTCGATAATTCGGATCAAACTCCTGCACCACATAGTAAACAGATTCATTATTTGGATACCCTAAAAGCGTCAATCGTCCGGTATAATTTTCATCCGTATAGACACCTTTCACAAAGCCAGGTAGCAAAGGGCTTGTTTCTACAATGCTTCGGCGAATCCCATATTTCTGTCGTTCAATAGGCATGTTTCCTTTACCTACCCTACCTGCATAATAAAACATCACAACCATGGTTACAAGCTCCATCACGACCATGAGGAAGAAGAACACCCAATCTATATGACTAAATTCATCTAATTCTCGGAAACCCGTCAAGGCAGTGGTAATAAAAATATAGAGAAACATAAACACGATACAGAGAATTAAGCGAATAATTCTTTTTCTTCGCATCGCTTTCATCTGCTCTAATTCTCCCATCGCTTGGCGAATGTCTTTAAAAGGTTCAAACGGCATAATTCTACGGAGTGTAAAACAGATAGCGAGTGCGTTTTCTATTCCTGTAAGGAGATGCTGCTTTCCGTTTTTTAATAGAATTGTCAGTGTTTTATCTACAAACTGCGCGTACGCAACTTCAGAAATGTCAAAATCGAACTTTTGAAACCAATTGTATCTGCCCGTGATATGTCTTCCGTCTATGATGAGATAGGCTTTATAATTGTGGAGCAGAAACAAAATGCTAAAAGCACAGATGACGCCACCTAATATTACATCGTAGTATCCCGCCGACGTTGCTTCGCTGTCTACTATTCTAATAAAAACAAAGAACCCTATTAGGAACAGACCACATAAGAGACAAACAATGTTCCAAAAATATTTCTTTTTAAATACTGCTTTCATCATATCGTAACTACCGCCTTATCTGTTCTTGTGCGCTATTTGCATCTGCTTGATTATGCATTGTTATCATCACTTGTGCATTTCAACACTAGGAGCTTTAATCAAACTTTCTTTTTCGCTCCTTGTCATA
>JAZOMR010000063.1:0-2080 GCA_045654105.1 Faecalimonas sp.
AGAGCTTGTAGTTATCTTAGTCCAACAAGAAGGATAAGCAGTAGAACCACTACCGTAAGAATCGAAAGTTTCAATATAAGGCAATACTAAGTCGCCACATTCAGTGCGGAAACTAATCATAATAGTATCGCTCAATTCACCCGAGCCACAATCCGAATATATGTACACATCATAAAGAGTGTTAGACGACAACTCTGTAAGTTGAATAGTAGTATCATTAGCTATTTCTTGAGTACCAGTTCCAAGACTGAAACCAGAAATACTGTGATTTGCTGATTTAGGTTGTCACTTTTGTATCTTGAGACTGATTTAAGTTGACTAATTAATAATTATCGACTATTTATAGTTTACATCATTCACTATTACGACTATTTTTGGTTTACTCTGATAAAGAATCAGAGCTTTAAATTTGATTTCAAATCATTGGAGGTGCACCTCCAATGATTTGAAATCAAATTTATTGACAGTTTTATTACTATCTTCTTTGCTTGGAATTGTCCGTACAAAGATACATTTTTTTCGTCATATAGGAATATTTTTCATTTTTTTGATAGCATCCTCTCTATAGGATTTCCAATGTTTCTTGAGTTCTCCAGACATTTTGTGAGCTTGATTTGGTGTGAGCCAATCCAAACTGCTGTGAGGTCGTTCTACATTGTAAAATTTCACTGCTTTACGTATTGCCGTATTTACTTGTGAGAGGCTGGTGAATGTCTTTTCATGCAATAGTTCATTTTTTACTGTATTGTTAATTCGTTCAGCTATAGCGTTATCTTTTGGATTACCGTTCTCTGTCATACTTGGAATAATATGATTATCCGTTTGAACCTTTATGTAAGCTGCACTTGCATACTGTGTTCCTCGGTCAGAGTGATGAATAAGTGTATCATCAAAATCTTTAGGAAGTGTTTTTATGGCCATTTCTAAGGCTTTGATACTGTAGGCTGCTTCAAGTGTTGGAGCAACATGCCACCCTAGAATGCACTTACTATAAGCATCCATTACAATAGTCAGAAATACAAATCTATACCCATTGGGTGCGGAAGAATCTTCTACTTCTATATAGGTAATATCACTGACCCACACATGGTTAGGTCGCATAGGTATTACATTCTTGATGAGATTAGGATAAGTTGGCAAGTTGTGGCGTGAGTTCGTAGTACGTATTGCCCGAGAGCGTCTTATTAGGTGAAGTCCTTGCTCATGCATGATAGAACGAAAGACATCGCGTCCAACTCGATACTCTTCTACAAAACGTTGTTGATACATTCGCCAAAGTTTATCCATGCCTATTTTCGGATCTTTCGATCTTACTCCAAGTATAAATTGCACAACAAATTGTTCCAATGCAAGACGTTGAAATAAAACATTTTCATCATGTTTATAAAAGGCCTGTCGTGTTACACCGGCCAGTGCACAAAGGGGCTTTATCGAGTATTTCGATTCCCCTTCATGCAGCCTTTTGACTGTCCGGTAGCGGCTTTTTTTCTTATTTCAATCCCAAACATTTCTTCTGCAACTTCGATCATTGTTTCGTTGAAATCAGCACGCATTGTTTCGTTGTAGAGACGTTTTTTTAGTTCTAAAACTTCCTTGCGTAAAGCCTTTAATTCATCTGATTCACTGATTGTTGTATTTCTACCCATTACCATTAAATTTGTATCCTTTTCTTTTGCAAAGGTACTAATAATTCTTGTAATAACAGAGGGTTCCGTATTATAAAATCGTGCCAATTCTTTTAAACTTGCACCCTCAAAATAGTGCATTCTCACAATGTCTATTTTCTCATCGTACTTGAAATTTTCTCTTCTTTTTCTTTTGGTTTCTTTATTCATATTTGTTGACTTTTGTGTCAACTTTTTTCAGCACAAGACACTTATTATTTGCAACCGGCATACATTGTGATTTGCTATCCTCATCACCAAAACTTCCGATGCTTAACGTGTAAAACTCCGCTGCTTGCAGGGCAAACGCACCACTATTAAACCATCGCTAATAAAATTGCAAGAAATTCATTATCCCAACCTGCACGTTTCCTTTTAGATTTAATACTACCCTTACTTGTATCTTGCTTTAATAA
>JAZOMR010000064.1:0-1792 GCA_045654105.1 Faecalimonas sp.
GCAGGGGATTCCCGATTCGTTGGGAGCTCTGAATTTCCAATCACCATTCAAGTATTGGTACGTTTATGCTTCTCCCAAATTACAATACAAACGGAACGATTGGGTAATAACGCTGGATGTTCCTTTTCATTATTATTCGTCATTGTCGGAGAGTTTCCTGTGTCCCCGTCTGTCGGTCTATCGGGAGTTAAGTCCCCAATGGACTATCAGTATGAACGGGAAATGGAATGTACGTCCTCTGTCGGACGGTTCTCATTATAATGGGTTGATGATGCGCAACTATCGGATACTTCAACAAGGATATTTGTCCATGGAAAAGCAGACCACTTCTTCTTTAGGGGTAGTGCTGAATTATAAGAATCCGATACAGGCTTTCTTTGTCAATGGAAGTGCATCTTATCTTCGCTCGCGAAATCCTTTTTTGAGGCAACAATCTTATCTGGGTGATTATATCGTTTATAATTATTTGCCAAAATCGACATCTAGCGAAACCTTTTGGATAGGAGGTAAAATTAGCAAAGGGTTGGATGTATGGGAATTGGTAGGGACGCTTTCTGCTTCCTATTCAAATTCACATAGCCAGATGCAACAGAATGGAGTCTTGCAGCCTTTTCGTTCGGATGTCTTTCAAACGAAACTTGATTTGAATGCTCGTCCGGTTTCTTGGATGAATTGGAATTATCAGATTTTATATTCGCATAATCGGATGAAGTTGGATTTCTACCAGCCAACGACCCATCATTTGAATCAGGAACTAACATTTATTTTTAAGCCAAGTAATCGTTTGCGGTTGGGGATGGCGGGTGAGCATTATTTGAATACAATTGCCAAAAATCAAACCAAGAACTTTGTGATGTTGGACGCAAATTTGAGTTATCAAATCTCTTCTCAATGTGAAATAACTTGTCGTTTGTCTAATCTCTTAAATGAGAAAGAGTATGCTTATACTACGTTCACCAATGATGCAATGCGAATGAGCCAAAAGTATATCATACGGCCAAGAAGTTTGCTGATAGAGGGATATATAGCTTTTTAATAGAAAGATGTGTGAAGTGCTGAGGAAATTCCGACAAGGTAATTCTTCAGCACTTCTTTTTTATAAACATATAAAAAAAAGTAATGATGAAAAAAAACAGAAACTAAGGCTTTGAAGCCTTCAGAAATGGGATTGCACAGCAAAGTGCGTTGTGAGATTACATTAAAGGGTAAAACCCGTGTAGAACAAGCGGATGAAATCGTACGATTCACCGAAGAACTTTATCGTTTCATTTACAGTTACAATCACCTTGGGAAGATTCCGATTCCACTTACCATTACTCAAAAGTTTGCTCGCTTTGTCAGCAAGTCATTTAACTTTCCAGGTTATTCAGATGATGAAGTTTTTAAGTTCATTGACAGATACAATGATATAATGCGTAAATAACCATTTAACCTGTTAAATATTCCCCTTTACTTTGATACTTGTTTAACAATTTATTCGCTGACTTATATAGGATTAAGTTGTTTTTAACAGAAAAAGTAGAGGGGAATTCTCATTTTTATTCCACATACCTTTGCCATGTAACTTTTAAACAAAAACATGATGAAAAGAGATCAGTACATTCCGCACGAAGTGAGTATGCGGAACACATCGGAGGTAATGAACCTCATCGAAAAGGAAGGGATGGAAGGCTATGGCATCTATTGGGCACTGATGGAGTATCTGCGTACCCAAGATGACTACATCGGCGACATCGAAGTGTTGAAATCCTTGGCCAGACAGTTGCGGGTACGCCTACCCAAACTGAAACGA
>JAZOMR010000065.1:0-1858 GCA_045654105.1 Faecalimonas sp.
ACCGATAATTGATACCACATCACCTTTTTCCAGAGAAAAACTAACATCCTTTAAAACCTCTGTGCGTCCAAAACTTTTATGTATGTTTTTTACTTCTAAAATCGCCATCTTGTCCGCACCTCCCTATCGGAAATATTCCAGCTTCTTCTCTAAACGTCCAAGAAGAACTGTAACAATTCCATTAAATATCAAATAATAGACTCCAGTAAAGAAAAGTGGCCACATTGCGCCGGCAATTCCCTGAGACCCTTTCATAAAAGTTTGCCCTGCATAAATAATTTCCTGTAATGCAATAATACGCGCAAGGGATGTGTCTTTTACCAAAGTGATAATCTCGTTTGACATTGGTGGAATAACACGTTTTACCATTTGTAGTAATTTTACCCTGAAGAAAATTTGACTCTTCTTCATTCCAAGTACAAGACCTGCCTCTTCCTGACCTATTGGCACACTTTGAATACCACCACGATAGATTTCTGAAAAATAACAGGCATAATTAAAGACAAATGCGACAGTTGCCGCCAAGAAACGTCCACCTTCACCTACACCCCAGATATGGTTTCCCAACATCAGTCCCGGTCCATAATAGATGATTAAAAGTTGAATCATGAGAGGCGTTCCCCTCACAATCCAAACAACCATTCTCGTCAAATAGCTTAACGGTTTAAAACGAGACATAGAACCCAAAGCAATGATGAGGCCCAAAGGGATAGAACCAATCAGAGTGGATGCAAACAGTTTTAAAGTCTGCACAAACCCAATATTCAGTGCATTTACAACGATTGGAAATTGTTCCAATATTCGTTCCATATGTATATCCTGCTTTCTATCTATTTCTGTTCAATAATATCATTTTCAAGGCCGTATTTTTTTGCACATTCCATCATTGTACCGTCTGCATACGCTTTTTCAAAGAATTTTTCTAATTCTGCCAAAAGGTCAGAATCTTTACGGAATCCAACACCCAGTTCTTCATCCGATACATAAATTGAAGTTGCTGCCAAATCGGAATAATCTGTATCAGGTCCAACCATAGCAACAGCCATCAAATAATCTACAATCGCTGCATCGGATGCTCCTGCTTTTACATCAGTCAATGCTGCAGCTTGATTCTCGAATCCATAAGATGTCCAATTTCTTGCCTTTGCTTGCGCTTCTCCTGCGCTTCCTTTTTCCACTGCAAAATTTAAGTTTGCAACACTATCTTCTGTTGTGTATTGATCTGCTTTATCTGCCTTTACAACCACAACCTGATGATTGTTGCAGTATGCTTTGTAATCCATCTCTGCTTTCACTTGGTCTGTCAGGGTCATACCATTCCATACACAATCATAACTTCCATTATTCAGTTCCAAATGTTTCATATCCCAATCACCAATGACCTCGAACTTCACATCTACACCTAGATACTTCGCAAATGCAGTCGCCATATCCGCATCAAAACCAACCCAGTTTCCATCTTTATCTTTGTAATCCATAGGTTCAAACTCTGTAATACCAACAACAAGCTTCCCTGCTTCCTTTACCTTCTCCAAATCAGACTTAGCAGTTTCTTTACCGCCACAAGCCACCAATGAAAGTACCATGATGACACTTAATAATAATGCAACTAATTTTTTCATAATTTTGTTCTCCTTTATAATTGTTTTTATAACATTTTCTCATAGTAACGAATTAGCACGCTAAAGTCAAGTACTTTTTTATAAAAAATAAAAACAAAAAAACACCAGCCATGCAAACCATTTTGCACAGCCAGCGCCTTTTCATTCTTTTCTATATTATACAATTCCTTGTGCTGTCATTGCATCTACAACTTTTTCAAATCCTGCAATGTTAGCACCAACAACGTAGTTGCCTT
>JAZOMR010000066.1:0-4036 GCA_045654105.1 Faecalimonas sp.
CAAATTGAATCAAAAAGACAAGACCGTTTTTCGTAAGAAAGTGGCACGCGATGATCAAGGAAGGGTCATTGCAGAAATGAAACAAGAAGTGTATGTCGTTCAGCACCCACGTGACTGGAAGAAAAAGCCAGCGGAGGGTGCTGAGAAACTGAAACTAGATCGTTGGAAGGAAGCTTGCGCGAAGACCAAGCAGATTTTGGATGATCCTGAGCAGCGTGCTTTGTGGCAACAGCGATGGCAAGCACAGTTGAAGAAGGCTGAGCCAGATGCTCCTGTTGACCGACGCACAGGCAAGCGCAAGATCTATATCAAGTTTGATTGCTATGTTCGAGCGAAAGTGTGGCGTGGGTTATCTGAAAAAGGCGGGTCATAATCCCGCCTTTCATATCCCCGCCTATAACCTATAGCTCGCATTGCGAGCGTCCTATAGCGAATCGTCCCATAGTCCACCCTACACCGCAGCTCCGCTGCTCACACCACATCACACTACCACATTCAATTATGTGTCGAATTGGGGAATTATTCATCCCATGTTGTATAATATGAAGTACCTTCGCCATCTGCATACATCTGCTCAAATTCTTCGTCTGAATAATGATGGTGCAAGCATTCATCCGAGCATTAATGCTCTCTACCGTCATCTATGCAATAGCCCTCTTTCATTCGTCTGCCGCAATGCTCACAAATGCGAAAACCAATACATTCAATAAGATCCTCAAGTACTCTATCCATAATTGCATTTTTAGCCTGCAAAGACGCATTAATACATGTTTTCCAAAATGTCTTTCTGAATAACTAGATATGCATCATCCCACCTTGCTTCCCATTCAATATAACCACGATGCTCTATACTCTGCCGTATATTGTGGACTTCTACAACAACTTGTTTCTCTTTATTCTCTACAACTTCCTGGGCCTCATATATTCCCTTATTCCAGTCACGAGGGGTTGTGTGTACGGTCTTTTTAATTACATACTTCCATGTCGTATACAGATAACCACTCATTGGTACATCTGCAATTGTAATGTGAATACTATCTATAGCAATAGATTCAACTTCATAGAATCTTTGAATTGTAAGAGGAAGATTTTCATTTTCCCCTTGCACAACAGAAGCTTTAGCTTCTTCCACTGTAAGTTTGTGATTGCCACAAGAATTGAGGGCTAGTAAAAACAGTACGGTAACTAAGAAAAGTACTTTTTTCATGATTATGGTATTAAAATTTGTTTGCAAAGTTACAACTATTTTTGCATTGCAAATAAGTTGGTTGAAAGTTAGAATTTTAGTATTTTGAAAACCGATTTCCGCTGCAAAATTACTACACCAAACTGCTAAAACTTGTCAGTATCTCGAAACAAGTTTAATTTTTTTATTATTTTTCTGCTTTTCTTATCAAATCTACAACTTCTGACTCATTCAGAATCAAAGGGCCAACAAGATAATAACCACGGCTCCTTAAGAATTCTTCATCGTACCAGAGAACTTTATTATTATTGTCAATCATTACTACCACACCATCTAAGAAAGCCTTTATACTTTCTAGATCATCATTAGGGCATGAAAAATAGTGTTGACATCCGCCTTGAAAACGGAACATTTTTACATTATCATCATAGTAGCAATACTTATCATAAAAATAGGTTGTACAACTATTTTTGAAATAATGTGTTGCATTTAATGAAATTCTTCCATCTTCCAATACACTATAAAACTGAGGTATAGCCTGAACATCCGTCAAAAGAAGGTAGGGCTTATTCTCCAGCAATATTTTCAATTTTTCTTCAGCAGTCATAAATTTTATATTTTCGACCCACAAATTTACAACATTTTTCTGACATATCCAAAAAAAAGGCCTAAATTCTTGAAATTACACCTTCTTTTCTCCTCTATCTCTTCCTTACTTGCTCCTTTTTCTATGATCTATGTATGAGACAAAAAAAGGAGAGCAAGCTAATGCCTGCTCCAATTATCACATTATAACACTATAACAAGAAAAAATGAGCCCTGGGGCTCATTTTTAGTTTATAGGCGATATTGCCGTTTGGCTCATTGTATGCTAATCTGTTTAATACTCATAGCCAAAATACACTTCAAATGGCAAGGTCTTACCTGTACTTTCATTACGGAAAGTGCCTTCTATAATGTTCATACCAAAACCACCTTCTCTGATACGAAAAAATTCAGCTACAAACTCACCGGTATTTTTTTTGGTATCAGGTGCATACTCCTGCAACGTAAAACGGTAGCAGAACATATCCTCATCACACTCTACCAAGCGTGTTGCGACAAGCTTAAAACGACTGTCTGGTCTATGATCATAATAGTAATAGCCGTTAAAATTTTCGTCTAGTACCATGTGAATCTTGTAATTTCCAATAGTTCCTTCATAAACTGTATCGGCATAAATAGATGCAGACATAGCAGATGCTACGAGAATCAAAAGAGAAATAATAAGATTTTTCATAACTATTAAATTTTTAATGTTTTCTTTTCAAGTCGCAAATTTACTACAAAAAATGTACATGCGCAAGAAAAACGAGAAAAATCTGCAAAAAAATGCACAATGACATCCTATAATGGAGACAATAGGAATTTTAAAGTTCAAGAATTCAAAAATTCGGCTTATGTAACATTTTGGGTACCTAAAAGTGACTTAAGTGATTATAAATGATTATCTTAGCGGCAAAAAATAAATTTTTAGCTGCTTTATGATAAAAAAATGCCCTATTTGTGGTGGTCAAAAAACGATCAGAAAAGGTCTTAGTCATGGCAAAAAACGATGGTATTGTAAGACTTGTCAGACATACTTTACCCATGTCAATCACAAGGCATCAAGGTTAAATGATAGGATCCGATATCTATATTATGACAAGATGCTTCCAATGCAAGATATTGCCGATTTATGTGGTGTATCAAGGATGACTATATATCGGCATATCAAAGAGCTTCACGAGCCCACTAATATCTCTCCGAAAGAGGAATCGCCAGCCTCACAATGCGGCATAGTTTTGCAGATGGATGCAACATATTGGGGGCAGCATTTTGGAGTGTTAGTTGCAAGAGATCATCATAGTGGCAAAGTGTTATGGCATAAGTACATCTATACGCACGAAAAGGTTGAAGATTATTTAGAAGGTATATGTTTCTTAGCCTCAAATGGCTATCCTATAATAGGCATAGTTTGTGACGGCATTCGCGGTGTGCCTCAGGCAGTTAACTATCCGTATCAGTTTTGTCAGTTCCATGCTCGAAAACGCTTTATAGACAGATTATCTTTCTGTCCTAAGTCAGAAGCAAAAGATGAATTAAAAAGCATTATAAAGCATCTTTGTCATACAGATAAGGAGAGTTTTATAGGCAGTCTAAATGATTGGTACACTAAATGGAATGAGTGGCTAAATGCGACTACAGGAAAGAGCAAAAAGAAGCAACGATATAAGCAACGCGAGGTAAGAAATCTTTGGTTGGAATTACAACGTGTTATGCCTATTTTGTGGACATTTTATGATAGACCAGAACTAGGTATGCCGAATACCAATAATGATATGGAAGCACTATTTTCTGGTTTGAAGAGGAAGATGAAATCACATGCTGGAATCCAAAAAGAACAGTTAATAAAAATGATAGATGCCTATCTCTCAAAACCACATATGAAAAGAAGAAAAAATAAAACCTAATAAGTTGTCAAAATACCACTTTTAGGTACTCAAAATGTTACATAAACCCTTTTCTTAAGATTTTCTTCCCTCATACCGTCCTTGGTACTCCCGTGTAAATAACCAAGGACGAACAAAGGATGAACCAAGGAACGACCAAAGAACGCCGAAATAGAAAATGTGCGTTTTGTTAAGATTGACATCCTTTTTTCTTCTCTTATACCTTGCTTCATTCCACCGTGAAGGAGTGCGACGGAACGCACTCCGAGTATTGCGCCCGAAAAGTCCCCACTTTGAGGATTAAGCGCAATACATAGAATGGCGCACCCCTTGCGGGTACGCAGCCGTATGGCTACAGGGTAGTGCCGTACAGGGTAGG
>JAZOMR010000067.1:0-17469 GCA_045654105.1 Faecalimonas sp.
GCTTGTCGAGAATAATGATGTTGCGGGCATATTATAGAGCAGAGAAGGAGAAAAATACTTTTTCAAGACCAAAATTTAAAAAAATGGCATGTTTATTGGGTGTTTTTTGGAATTATTGTCCGTTTTTGGAAGTTTGTGTCCGTTTTTAGAGGTTACAGGGTGTTATTTGTCGAATTGGAGCACTTGAAATGTCGAAAAATCTCTTATATGATTTTTATATAAAACACGCGTGATTATAACAAATACAGGAGAAGGAGGCTTTCACTTGAAGTTACTGTGTGAAGCCGAACGACTTGGCGGTCTTACGGGAGCGCGAGGTATTCTTCTTTCAGCAACGGATGAATGGGATTTTATGACCGAATCACCGGGCGATGAGGGTGTATTTAATTCCTTAATAGAAAAAGTCGAGCAGATTGGAGCATCGGGATATGAACTGATGCTTACAATTGGTATGATTGGTTTGATGTTTTCTATCATTCTTACGGCTATTACTCTTTTGATGCCAAATAGTGCGCAAAAGAAGGAAGAGAAGAAGAGCCATGTGCTTGTGATCTGTTTAGCGGGTGTTGCTATTTTTTCCGTGTTCAGTATTATAGGATTTTTCAAGTCAGTCGGTACGGGATTATAGAACAGGACTTTAACGGTCCTGTTTTTTTATTGGAGGAAAATGAATGTCGAGATTGGGTGTATTTCAAATTCCGGGAGAATTTAAAAGTGAAGATAAGTGGTTTCGATATTTTAATCGTAAACAAGCAGTAGTGCTTGTGATCTGTGGAATCATTGACTACAGGGTCATCATGAGCGCAAGTAGTAAGGGTATGTTGGTGCCAGCACTCATTGCCATGATTTTATTTACCTTAATTATAATGGGTGCCGTTATGATTCGCCTTCCAGTAGACGTTATGTTTTTGTCGGGAGGCGGACTTACGATGGATGAAATGCTGGTAAGGCTTTTATATCGACGGATTAACAGGTGTATCTATACCAAAAATTATGACGAGAAGTATGCGGGGGATTTGTAATGAAAAAGTTAGTTCTTATGTTTCTTCTAATCGGAGTGCTTCTTGTGTGTGGTGGGTGTTCTGAGTCTTCAGGTGATGCGTTTGACTTTTCAGGCGTAGAACCAAAAGATATCAATCCTTGGACTTATGTGGAAGACACAAGCATTTCTGTCGACCCAACTCTCAGAGGAGTTGCAGCATCCGCTTCAGAACTTGGTATTACGATAGGCATTATTGGAATTGTGTTTTCCATTTTTTATATGATAATACGAATCTTCTTTACAAAAAGCGCTCAGGCAAAAGAAGAAATTAAACGTGAAGCTGTATTAAAAGGATTGATTGGCATTATGCTATTCAGCATTCCGTTTTGGCTTGGGCTTTTCAAATATTTTTCGGAATTATTGGTGTAAAGGAGGAAACAGAGCATGCAAGTAGTGAATGACATGGTTGGCACCATACAGATTATTGCTATTTCAGTCATAGCCATACTGGTTATATTGGGTGCATTGGGATTTTACTTTTATAAATCTAAACAAAAAATGAAAACGGAAGAAACTGCAGATAGCAGTTCTTTTAATCGAAAAGATATATTGGACTATTTAAAAATTGATGATGTGGCAGATTCCATGTTAGTTGCAAACGGCAGAACGAGATTCATAGGTGCAATCAAGTGTCAGGGATTTTCGTTTGCAGATGCAGAGGTGGAGGAAAAGCTACAGACCATACGAGGATATATTACATTTTTTAATGTACTGGATAATTGTCCGGTACAGTTTCGTCAGTCGGCGAGAAATGTAAATTTAGAAGGATTGATACATGCTTATCAGGACAGGGTAACAGTTTTGGAAGAAAAAAGATTCACTTTAAATCTTGATTATACCGATTTGAAAGCAGAGTCCGAAAATCCGGAACTTACAAAAGCAGAGTATGACATCTATTACGACAAGTTAAAGCAGATGCAGAGGGAATTGGTATCTCTGGGTTACCAAATAGAACAGCTCAATGCACAAATTCAGTACATGGCTGCAATATCGGGAGATAATGCAGAGGCAAAAAGAGAAGAAATCTATGTTTTTGACTGGGAATATAATGCGATGGATTTTTCATCTCAGTCCTTAAATGAACAGGAAGTGTTCTTGCGTGCGGAGACGCAGCTAAAGACAAAGGCGAGTGCGTATATATCTGCGCTTCGTAACTGTGGCGTTCATGCAAAACGAATGACGGGTGTGGAGCTTTTAGAAGAAATCCGCAGATACACACATCCGGTATCTGCCGCAAATGGAACTGCAGATGATATTTTAAGGTCCGCTTATGACAGTATTTGTGTTACGAGCAATTCCTTGAATGAGTTGGAAAAGGACGCAAACGCAAAGATCGTACATGAGATTGCAGAAGAGATGATGAAAGGGGTTGAGCGAAATGAGTCTGTTATGGGAACAAAATAAGGGGCTATTTTTCTTAGGTGTATTCATGTTTCTGCTGATTGTGGGAGGATTGGTTCTTGTCATCTGTCTTTTCTTTGGAAAAAAGAAGAATGCTGAAAAAGATGTCGTAACAGAAAAAAAGGTACAGAAGCAGGAAAAAATTTCAGAACTGCGAAAAGTAGCAGCGCCGGACGGAATTGACCCGAATCCAAAATCATATCTCATCCTGCATGATGCAGGGAATGATGTGTATGTGAGGTGCCTGACGGTTGACACTTTGCCGAAACGAACGGTGTTTGCATCCACTTTTCCGGCACTGTTTAACTTTGACCGTGTGACCAGTACCGTGTTTATTGAGCCATTGGCAGAAGGAAGGGCATCACACCTTCTGGATTCTCGCATTGTTGAGATTGAGACAAACATGATTACTGCGGAAAAAAATGCCGATAGAAATCAGTTGCGTAAATTAAATGCAAAACTCCGCGATGCGGAAGGCTGGGCGCAAAGAATAGAAACGGGAGAGAACAGTTTGTATCATGTGTATTTCCTGTTTGTACTTATGGCAGATAGCCTTGAAAAATTAAATCGCAGAACGGATGCGTTTCGTAATCTTGCAAAAGAAAAGCAAATCACAGTGTCCTGCTGCTATGCCCTGCAAGCCGAAAGCTATCTGACCGGTATGCCACTTGTGTATCGCTATCAGGCAAAGCTTGGTCCGATTAAGTCGAGTGGGTTAAAGAAACATACCTTGGATAAGCTCAGTCTTGCAAGTATCTTTAACCATACGCAAGACAGCTTTTTTCATGAAAGTGGAATCATTATCGGCAGAAATATGAGTACGGGAATGCCAGTGGCATTTGATGTTTACGAGAAAAAACATAACGGGTATAACATGGTTTTCGCCGGAATGACAGGAACTGGTAAGTCAGCCTGTATGAAGATTCTGGCGTCACGCTATATCACCAAAAACGGATATCGCTTTGTTTGTATTGATTCTCAGTCAAAAGGTAACCGCGGGGAGTATGCCATGCTTGCTGATATGATGTGTGGGACGAATTATGAGATTAAGAATAATTCCGGCAATATCATAAATCTGTTTGATATTGATGTGGAAGAAGAGTGGTCTGAAATCAGTGGTACCTATGAAGTGCTTCGTCTTCAGGATAAGATTGCGAATGCAAAATCGGATATTATGACCTTGATTCAGGGGGATAAAGAACCAGCGGATTTCTCGCTTGCAACACATATTGAACGAATAGTGACGGATATAATAGCTGAACTCTATGAAGAAAAGGGAATTTACGATAATGTGGTGGATTCCATTTACGAATCCGGAAAAGGCTTAAAAAATGGCGTTCTTACCAGTGGCAAAGTAAAAAAGAAAATGCCGGTGTTAAGTGACTTCTATATAAAGGCATTGATAAAAAACAAGCAAAACAATATCAGGGAACATACGAAGGCGTATCGCATTATTTTGGATAGTTTGAAGGATAGGGTGAGAGAGCTTTACTATTGTCCTCATTGTATGAAGTTCTTTACGAAACAGGAATATGGCGAATATTACCAGAAATGTACCTGTGGAACTGACATTATAAGAATCTTAGGAAGCAAGGCGTATTACGATGGGCAAAGTACGATTCGTATCAATGAAAACGAAAGTTTTACCAACATTGATATTTCACAATTACCGGAGAAAGAAAGACCGGTGGCCAGACAGATTGCACTCAGCTTCTTGAACGAGCAGTTCATTAAAAAGAATGCGACAAATCCGAAGAAAACACAGTGCCTTGGGGTAATTGTAGATGAGGTTCATCAGAACTTCAGTATGAAATCAGCAATCGCCAGTTTGGATTATGTAGCGCGTACATCCAGAAAGAGGCTTGTTTCTTTGTGGACTGCGACGCAGGCATTAAAAGATTATGACTGCTGCTATGAAACAGAAGCATTGTTGAAGCAGTCTGCTGCCAAATTTGTATTCAAGCAGTCATATTCCGATAGGAAATGGGTACAGGAAGCATTGAATTTGACAAACGGGCAGACAGAGAGAGTGTTGGAACTTGGCGGAGATCCGGAGGACGATTCCGGAAACCGAAAAGGTGAAGTGTGTATTGTAGATAACGGAAAAGTGTGTTTCTGCAAAATTGATTATCTGGAAAAGGCAGAGGCGGTATTTGTTGAAACTGATCCACGTATTATTCAGGAAATGTATGGTACGTAAGAAAGGAGTTATTATGAAAGTGAGAAATAATGGGCGAAAAAGAGCCGCTTTCATTCTTCTTTTGTTGGTATGGCTACTTTGGACAATGCCTTTTACTGTTTATGCTACGGAAGTAAATGAGGATTTGACAAACGAGGTTGATGAGTCAAACAACAACCGCTTTTCAGCTGATTCGCCGTGGCTGGATCAAGCAGATGACTCCATTTATTCCAATCCGATAGATGCCGGTGAGGAAGACAGCACAATTGAACCGTCTGAACCGGGTTCCGTGGAAAAATATCTTTCAGAACTTATCCGTAATGCATCTAGCAGTTTGATTAATTTATTGGAAGATAATCTGGGAGCGAGCATTGACCGTATTATCTACGGGCGTGTGGGAAGTGGCTCGCCTAATTCGGTAAATATTTTCGGATTTGAAATGCGTTCAGGAAACCCATATGGGGTAACGGCATCCGTCTGCTATGCGGTGGTTCGGAGTATGGCATTTGTCTTTCTGGGCGTGAAATTTGTATTTATTCTTGCAAAAAGCGCATGGACGGGGCAGACAGGTCAGAGCAGAGAGAAAATAAAATCCAGTATTTTCGACACGGCGGTTAAGTTTGTGATGTTTACCTTAATGCCATACTTGTTTGATTTAGGCATATATGTAAGAGATGTGATTTTATACGGCATTAAAAATGTAACAGGAATCATGATTACAAACGGGGCTACGCTGTCACTCTCGAATGCGTTTTTAATAAATGCGGAACGAACAGGCAGATTTGTAGATGCAATTATGTATCTGGGAACTGTAATTTTAACATTGTATTTTGCTTTCATTTATGTAGCACTTGCTATCGACCTTTTGATTTGCTTTGTGTCGTTTCCAATTATGTTGTTTGTACAGAGCCCCAAAAAAGATTTGTTCAACAACTGGTTGATGAATGTGTTGTCCGATTTGTTGACACCGGTACTTGATGCAATTCTTTTGCTGGTACCACTTTTAACGAGCTTAATGCTATCTGATGTGGTGAAAGGCATCGCAATTATACAACTCATTATGTGTATGCTTATCATCCCGTCACGAAATCGAATCAAGATGCTTCTTGGAATTCAAAGTAATGAAAGAATGGGCTTACTCGGAGCAATGGCAATGTTATCTCTTGGACGAGGTATTGCAGGAAGAATTAAAGGGGCATTTGGAAAAGCAAAAGAAATACGCTCTGACCTAGATAAAAGTAAGATGCATGAAGAACTCGGAGAGGTTGATGAAAAAGAAAATCAGAATCTCTTGGGAGGTTATAGCGGTAATGATGAAGGTAAAGCAGGATTGTCGGATGACCCGTTAGACAAAGATGGGAATATTGGTGAAGAGAATGGTTTGGAAGATGGCGAAATGGGTGACGATTCGCAGAGTGGTTTAGAAGATAGCGAAGAAGGGCTGACAGATTCTTTGGATGAAGAAGATGCTTTGGGAGAGGATATGACAGAAACTGGTATGAACGCTCAGGGCGCTGCCGCTTCTACGGAAGAGGGCGGTGCTATTGATGGATCTGAACAACCACTTACCCGAAATGAAGCTCTCCGAAGAATGGAATCCGAAATGGATAAAAAGCAAAAGCAGATTGACGGCTTGCGAGAACAGAAAGCACAGTATCAGACCGAGGAAAAACAAAAGAGCCGTGAGATGCTTAACCATGACAGAGATTCCGATGAATATAGGGCGTTGGAGAAACAGCGTGCAAATGCATCCTTGAAAGCCGCTGAAACGGAGCGAAAGATAGCAGCTCATACGAAAGACTTGAATCAGTTACGAAGTGAAGCGAAGACTATGAGAGGTTCAGTAAAAGGAGCCACTCCGACTACCTTTGACGAAGAACGGGCAGATATTATTTGTAAGCGTGCAAATATCAACAATTTTGAATCGCCAGAATTTAAAGGGCATCTTAGTCATGAGCGAATGGCAGAGTTATATAAACAGCGCGCCATGACAAATGTGGCAAAAGGTGCAGGTGCCGTTGTAGGCGCAGGTGCAGGTGCTGTGATGCTGGGTGGAGCAAGCGTCTTTATGGGACCTTCCACTACTATGATGGCAACAGCGGCAGGTGCTTTAGGTGGTGCTTCTATTGGTTCTGCAGCAGTAGACGTAGGAATAGGAAGTGCTCGTATGGTTGGTAATATCGCACAGGAAGGTGTCAATCTGTATCAGGGAATGGTGCAACAGGAAGTGGCAGGAGTTGCTTCTAGTATTGATTTTGAGACTGCCTATGAAAATGCACCTATTGCGCCGGGTCAAGCGCCGCCAGTGGCAGTTGTGCCAACGAATCCAACTGTTCCTCATAACGTTGGAACAGTACAGGTTCCAAATGTACAACAACCTATCATGTCTGATGAGGTTCTCAGACAGCAAATGATGGTACAGATTGAACAGGACAGTGCCAGAGCAATGAAACGAATTATTTCACCGTCTGGTGGAATGAAGAACAGTGTGGCAATACGTGCTCTTCAGCAAGCGAATGTAGAAACGGAAAAATATATTGCTTCTGTAAGAGAAACGCAAGGTGTCGAGTTGTCTCAAAGTCAAGTGCGTGCAAAACGTGTGGAACTTCAGACATCCTATATGACAGAAGAAGTTATGAAGAAGTTATCTGTTCAGCCGGAATATGAAAAAGGAACAGAGCGTTATGCCCAGGCTAGGGAGTCCGTGGCTGAGAAGGTGCGAGTTATTATTGAGAAACAAAACAAAAGCATATTTTAGGAGGAGCGAAAAATGAAATTTTGGAGACGAGCGTGTACCTTCCTAATCATTTTTGTTTTGGTTTTTCAGATATGTGGATGTGCAGCATTGGAAAGAAGTCATTCACCGGGGCGTGCAAATGTCTCTCCTTTGGTGGAACAGTGGCGAGATGAGGTGGTGCTGATTGCATCTGAACTTGGATTAGAAGCATATGTGGAACTCATTTTGGCTATGATAGCACAGGAATCGGGCGGAGATTCGACAAGGCATCCGGATATCATGCAGTCTTCGGAGAGTGCTGGGTTGGCGCCAAATAGCATTACTGATCCGATGGAAAGTATCAGACAAGGAATGCGTTATTTTTCTGGTTTGCTAGAGAAAGGAAAAACAGCAGGTGTTTGTGAGAAAACAGTTCTGCAGTCCTACAATTTTGGAGCAGGTTATATCAATTACATAAAAAATAATTATGATGGTGTGCATTCGGAAGCTAGTGCGTCTGCTTTTTCTAGGGCAATGGCCCAAAGGCTTGGGTGGAGTAACTATGGTGATGTGAAATATGTGGAACATGTTTATTCCCATATGTTTGTTGGCGGTGCTGATTTTAACCTCATGCAAACCGTAATGGCTGAATACGAGGGTGTTCCTTACCTTTTCGGTGGGGATTCTAAAATTGGAATTGACTGTTCTGCTATGAGTCGAAGAATCTATCAGGCAGCAGGAATTACGCTTCCAAGAACGGCACAAGAGCAATACAACATCACTACGCATATTGATTATTCACAGGCGATGCCGGGGGATTTGGTGTTTTTTACAGGCACCTATAATGCCGGGCGGTACATTACACATGTTGGAGTATATGTTGGTGACAATATGTTTTTCCATGCTGGAGGCAGCAGGTGTCAGTATTCGTCATTAACCGGTTATTATCTGGAGCATTTTGTGTGTTTCGGTAGGAAAGGGTGAAAGAATTATCTATGAAAAAGAAATGGGTTGTACTTGTCATTTATCTTTTGTTGGTCATAGGTGTATTGGTGGGTTTAATTATGAGCTTACCAAAAGAACCGAAAGAAGTAGTAATTAAGGGTAATAATGATGAAGTGATAGAAGTGGATTCGGCTATTGATACGCCTGAAACGGTTGCAGGGAAATTCTTTTCTGTTATTTACGAATATGACACTTCGGAACGAATGTTTTACGAAGGTGCAGAGGCGTATATGACAAAGGAAGCATATGAACAACTGGTACCGATGCCTTCAGAGGAAGTTATGAATGACGGTTTTTTTCATATGCAATCGAGTCTTGAAAATTACTTGATTTATAAAAGGGAAATCAGTGAAACAGAGGTGGAGATTGTGGCAGAAATACACTTTTCTGTCTCAGGAAGTGGCGATTATACACAACGCCAAATTGTGAAGTTGTGTATGCAACTGGAGGGCAAGCAATGGATAATTAAAGAGTGTAGTGTGTTGGATACAGAAGGAGAATAAAAATGCAGGAGAAAACGCCGATTATATACATATTGTGCGGGTTGACTAATGCAGATTCAGAGGAATTTAAAACAGAAATTGCAAAAGTGGCAAAAGAAACTGGCTATGAGGTAGTTTGTGTTAGTAGGTATCGTAAAGAAGGGATACGCCAATATATTAGAGAACATTCGGAGTTTCGCACATTGGTTCTTCAGGAATCCATGCAGCCGAATTACCCCTATACTGCTGATGAATTGTCTGAGCTAATGGATAATTTTCATCTCAACATTGTAATTTCTCTCCGAAAAGTGCATCGAGGCAGTCCGTACATGAAAACACTTTATACAGCCGGTATCTTAAACGCATTGTATGAAGAGGATGCAACCGCACAAAATGTTTTTAACAAAATTCTTTATCCAAGAACACGAGGAGAATGCCGGAGGTATTATCAGATTCAAAATGCTCGAGATGCCGAACGTGCTTTGGATATTGTAGATGAAGAACGAATGAAGCAATATGTTTCATATATTGAAGAGGCTGGAAATCAGGATGAAATTATAAGAAGATATCATTATATAGCAAGTGAAATGAAAATGGTCGAAAATATCTACTTGACAAATGAATTATCTAGTTATGTCAAAAATATGCTGGAAGGAAACGAGATTTATGAGAAAGTGATGGGAGTTTCCGCCAAAAAAGGCAGATTCGGGTGTCTATATTGTAGAGGGAAAGTTTCGGCGATTTTCAATCCAATAAAAAAGGTAAACAAAACGGATGAGGAACGCCTGCCAGTTTTGATGGAAGTACCGGCAGTGAAGGAACATAAGAAAACCGGGGTGGAGAAGATGCTTGATGAAGATATTTCCGATCTGCTTGGTTTCGCTACAACGAAGAAGGAAGAAGGCGAGGAGGTCTGCGGTATAGCAGAAAAAATAGAAGAGTCGGTTGTAGTTCCCAACAATGAAATTGAACTTGAAGCGATAAAGCGTGTGCCCCGTTGGATAATTGGTCTTCTTGGATTAATTGCTACCATTGTACTGTTAGCAATATTCATACTTGTCCTATGATTTGCCTGATTGATAGGAAGAAAATCCCCATACGTTCTTGAAAATAAAGGAATGAAAGGAGAAAAGAAATGGCAGAAACATTAGAACAAATAAGGGAGGACCTAGAGCGACTTGGAAATCACATGAGGGTGTATGACCGGGGGGCTTATCCAGCATTTTATTTGCAAATGCATACACCGCTTCGTTTCAGTGAAATCAGCAGAATTAGATTGAAAGATTTGTGTTACATCGAGGATGGGAATGTGAAAATGGTACCGGACATTGTCTTTGAAGGGAAAAGACTCAAACTGAGTTCGGAAGAAAGAATGGAATTGGCCCATTGTGTACTTCAAAGAATACCGGTCACCGACACAACAGAAGATGTACTTAGTGGTTATTTATGTCTTTCTAGTATTGATACGCCACTTAGCATACAGACGTATGGGAAAATCTTGCGTAGAACTTGTGATGAACTGGGATTTAAAAAGAGGTATTCTTCCTGTGATATTAGAAGTCTGTATGGATATTTCGAAATTGTGTCTGGGCGAAAGACCATAGATGAAGTAGCTCTGGAATATGGCGTAACTCAGTTTTATCTGTTAAATAGAATTTTCGCAGGCAAAGAAATCAGATACGCAGACAGTCTGCTGAATCAGGTGGCAAATAACAAGGAGGCTGGAAAAGATGATTGAGAAGATCAGTACGGAACTTGTGGAACTGTATCAGAACAGTGGGAGTGAGTTCTTGGACGAAGCCCTTGCTTTGATTGAGGCATATATGCCGCACCTATGTCATTCCTTCTGTCAGATAGATGCAAAAGGGATGTGCCGAGTGCTTGCCACTGATATTACGGATGATACGGAAATCATGTTTTGGGAGCGGGCTTTGCGTAAAGAGCCAATTACCAATATGAAAACATGCTTTTGTATTTCAAGTAGACGAGTTGGTATGCGAGGTCATATTGTAATACCTCTCTTGGTAAAAGAAGAAGTTTGCGGGGCTTGGATTATAGAGAGCAAAACACAAGATAAAATACAAGTTGAAATGTCGCATCTTAAGCTGGCAAGTCTGTTGGCTTTATTTATCAGAAGTGAAATGTTGGAAAAGAAATGTATTCAAAATTTGTATTTAGATGCGAAAACAGAACTTCCCCGCAAATCCTACTTTTTGAAAATTACAAATCGTTTGCAGGAGCAACATCACAGCGTATTTTTAAGCGTGTTTCGTATTGTCAATTACCGAGAAGGAATTCGACTTTATGGAAGTGGTTACATGGAAGATGTTTTTAAGGGACTTTTGACAGAAATCGAGAACTTGGAAGTCGGAAACCTATATATACTTGCGGAAGACACGGTTGCGCTCCTCCTAAATGAAAGTGAACAGGAGAGTTTTGCGGCAACAAAGAAGGCGATGAATTACAGGAACAAGAATATTTCAGTGGTTGGGGCATTTCTTAATCTAAGCAAGGAAGAAAACATTATGGCGCTTTTGGAGGAAGTGTTTGCCGTCACTCCTGCAGGGAGCATTTGGCGCAGAGAGCTGAATCCAATAGCCTCGTTGTTTTTGAGTTTGGAGAAAATGGAAAGCAAGGAAGAGCCTGCCGAGGAAGTCACGCAAGAACTTGTAGAGGAATTGCTATTAGAATTTATGGAAGGAATATAGAAAAATGAGAAAAGGTTTGGTGTTGCTCTTGTTGTCATTTGCACTGTTATTCTCCAGTAGTTTTCAGACGGTGGCAGCAGGGGACGATATATATGATTCTCTTCATGAGAGCATAGAAGAGAGTTGGGGTAATGGAATGGACGAACTAAAAAGTTCTGATTCAATACCAATTGAAGGGCCATTGTCAGAACGGATATTGAGAGGCATTGCTAATGTTTTTTACAAGCATATGACAAGTATTAAAGGTTGGTCTTTGTTTATAGGAATTCTTTCCGTAGGGATAGGAATATTTATTGCTGTAACAGCAAAATTGAATAAAAAGATGCGAAGATTTGCTATTACCTGCTTCATAATCACGATTCCAATGCTGTTAATTTTTATGGTTTTTGGAATAGCGAAGTTGGTAAGCATGTTTATGGTGTAGGAGGATTTTAAAATGGATGTATTACATAATATAGCAGGAATGTTTTTGGGTAATAAAGAGAATAAAAATGTAGCGGGAGTAAATGCAAGAAATCTTAAGAAGTATGAGGAAGCAAAAAAAACAGGTGAATATTTGATGCTTTCTTTTACGAGAGCAGATGCGATAACTGGAGATTTGTCTTTTGTGGAAGATGACATCACGGTAGTAATGAAATCGGATCAGATTTCAGGAAAGCCTTATGCGTTAAAGTATAGAGCGCAAAAGCTAGAAGAACAGTATTGTGTGAAAGTGTTGAATATTGACATAGAAAGAAAGATTGTTGAGGTTAGCCACCATGCGGCGCGTTGTGAAAAGAGACCTGAGATAGAAAAGGAGTTAGATAAATATCTAGCAAGGAAAGAACAGACGCCGATTATGCTAAAAGGTAAGGTCATGAAGGTGCAGAGAAAAAAAGTAAATGAAGCAATGGTTGATACCGGCGTGTGGTTAGATTTATGTGGAGTTGGTATTCCGGGATATATTTATATCGGAAACTGGAAGAAAACTTTTACGGAAACCTTGCAGGGAAAGGTTAATTACGGTGATGTGGTTGATGTAATGGTTCTTTCTAAGGTAGATGGAAAGAACGGAATGTATTATTACTCGTGTTCGCGTAAGGAACTCGTGGATGATCCGTGGGATAGTAAAGAGTTGTATGAGAAATACCACAAAGGCGATATAGTCAAGATTAAATGTTTGTCAAAACGCGATAATTTTTGGTATGGGGAAATCAACGGGCTTCCAGACATTCAAGTTTTGGCTGAGTATCCGTCGCACAAGCATGATTTTTCCATTGTACCGGGATTTTCATATTTGGGAACGCTGTACCACGTAGACATTAAGGAACGTTCTCTAAAAGCGAGAGTATTCCAAGCGTTGACATTTGACAAATTGGCTGAGGAAAGTAAAGAGCAAACAAAAGAAACAGATACACCACAGGAGGGGTAGATGATGGAAGAGAAAATGGAAACGAGGGCTGCCAGAGAGATTGTAGCAATGATGGGTGATAAAGCATTGTTTTCCTATATCCCGGGAATGGAGATAAAAACAATGGAATCGGACAGTCGTTCTTCTTTAGATAAGATTGCTTGCTATTTCCATGAAGAGCAATTCGCAATTTCTGATTTGTACATAGGATATGCCGTATCTTTATATCGTTATACGATACCGAAAGTTATTGCAGCAACCATAAAGGTGTTTGGCGATTTGTGGCCGCAAAAACATATTCCAAAGAGCATTGATAGGGATGCACTTAGAAACCGTATGCGTAAAATGTGTGGTATGGGAATGTTAAGAAGAGTGGCTTATGATTTGAATGGGAAACAGATTGTTTTGTATTCTGCCACACCGGAATTTGCAAAAGTAATTTATCAATCGCTGAAGATTGCAACTGATTCGCGACCGGAAAAAGATATGATACCACCAATAGAGATTTTGGGACATGCCGCATCATCGCTTATTACATCTGAATTGATGAGTAGTCCTTATTTGAAAGAGTTTAATTTCATGCCGAAATACTGGTTTCATGATACGCTGTATATTTTCAATGGGAAATTCACACATGAAATTAATGGAGAAACTTTTATTACAATAGTTGAGCCATTATTTACCAGAGTGGATACAAAGCGATTTACGAAAGAAGAGTGGAATGCATATCTGCAGGCTAGAGTAGAAGCTTTATGGGGATATGTGGATTTGCAAGAAAAGAAGCAGGAAGGAAGGCTGCAGTTAATCATTGTCTGTGAGGATAAGGACGATTTTAAGAATGCCGGAACGTTGATCTGCAATGTTTTCCCTGAAAGTTATTTGGAGAGAATTTATTTTACTTCTGAAGGGGCTATGAAAAGTGGTGAAAATATTCTAAAGAATAATCTAATCCGTATTACCTCGCTAGCACAGAATGAAAGTGAACCTTCAGTGAAGAGACCGGAGAGTGTAAGTTCACTTCCTTTGTATCAGTTTTTTTAACCATGGGCAGAAAAGAAAGAATAGTAATCGCCATTCTGATGCTTGTAATCATTTTGAAATTGATAAATGCCGGAATTGCGATGAAGGTTTTGTTTTTTGGAGTCATAGGCTATTATGTGTGGAAATATATAAAGACAAAATAAATGCTGGCTTCACGCCAGCATGGAATTTATTTGTCAGAGGAATTTTGCATACGCTTTGCAAAATCGAGTAATGATAAGATGTCTTCATCAGAAAGGCTGCAGATGAATGAGATGGCTTCCTGCTGAATCAGAGATGTTGGTGCGTTATTATTAAAAAATTCCCTTGGGGTAATGCCAAGATAATCACAGATATATAGAAATTCAGTGATTGATGGCAAGGACTTACCCGAAGTAATACTACGGATATAACTTGTGCTGTGACCCAAATCCAGACTCATTTTTCTTTCTGAAACTTGTTTTTGGCAGCGAAGGTCTGATATTCGTTCTCTGATAAACTGTATTTGTCTTTCCATATGTTTCATCTCCTTGCGTATAATCTTAATATACGGAGAAGGTCAAACCGAGCGATTGTATCGCCTGTTTTTCTTGAAACAAGCGTTGTAATAGCCTATAATAAAAAAGGATAGGCGATTTCAGTAATTATAAGTAATGAAATACAGCCTATCCGGAGTTTTTGAAAAGGCTATAATTGATAGGTACAGTAAAGGCACGATTACATTGGAAAAAGAGTATTATACTCAGAATACAAAAGCGGAAATGAGAACAGAAACGCCATATTCTTATCAAGAATATGAAGAGAAAAGCAAGCGTTTCGCAGGTTTTGCAATATGTAGGAGAAGTCGGGGAAATATCGGATAATTATTCGGAGCGTCTGGTGGACGCAAAAATATCTTCGTAAGATACTCCAAGGACTTCTTTTAATATTACGAGGTCCTGTACAGAGATGTTACGAATTCCATTTTCTACGTGACTAAGAGTAGAACGTGACATTTCAGAACCGTGTAGCTCCATTTTCTCAACAACTTGTTGCTGAGACATGCCTTTAGCAACGCGGGCACGTTTTAAGTTGTGGCCAATGTTTACATCTAAAATTAGTTTATTCATAATATCCTCGCGGTTAAATTGTTTACCTAATTCTTGATTATAGCAATTTATAGGAGTAGAATTGGTACTAGGTAGTACCAAAGTCTGAAATAATTGGTTAAAAATGAAAAATTTTTGAAGATTCAGATTAAGAAAAGACCTGTTTTGTTTGTAAAAGGAGGAGAAGATGGTGAAAAAACTGATTTGCTTGTTAGTAATTGCTTCAACAATATTTGTTGTGGGCGGGTGTCAGTCACCCAAAGTAGAAACGAAGAAAGGTGAAAAAGAGATTGATTATTCAATTAGTGTTAAAACAGCTATAGAAAAGAAAGAAGACTGTTGTATTTGTGGAACTAGCGATAGAAGTATGATGGATTACTATCGCAAGTCCGGAATGGTTGGTGTGGTATGCCTTAATACTATGAACATCTCTAACTTGGATGCTCGTTTATATTCAAATGATGGAACGGAAGTGATAGAGCCGGATAAAGATGGTGGGTCTATGCACAACACTTACGATGAAGGAAAAGTCAGCATAACTATTGATGGCATGGAATACAGAGGTATTTTTGAGGCAAACATCAGTTATGATGAAGATAGTAAGATAGATTTTGACAAGACAAAGGAATTCTTGTGTCAGGATTGTTTAGATAAAGTTGCGAGTATGTATGAAGATTGCATGCGATGGACTGATGGAGAGGGACGTTTTCCACAAGTCTGTCTTGTGGATTTCGCAACAAATGAGTTATACTCGTTATCTAGCCATGAATTAGGGTATAATGTCAGAGATTTCTGGGTGCATATCGATCACGAAAAGGATAGTGATAATGTGATGGTAATCTATGCACCAAAAAATAAAATGGGTTAGCCAAGAAAGTGGAAGTACTTCAGTTTGTGAAGTGCACCCCAAATGTTAGACAAAATTAATCTAACATTTGGAGGTGCATTTTATTATGTCTAAATATTCTTATGAGGAAAAACTTGAAGCAGTACTTCGAGTAATTGAAGACGGGATGTCTATCAGGGAAAGTGCTCATATACTAGGCACTAACACCGCTCCTGTCCAACGTTGGGTTGCTAGATATAGGCAATCCGGTCCAGATGGGTTATTATTAAAACATGGAACTTATGATGGAGCATTTAAAGTTTCTGTTGTAGAATATATGCATAATAACCATTTATCCTTGTTTCAAACAGCAGTTGAGTTTGGAATTCCACACGATCATACAGTAGGTAAATGGGAACGCATATATTATGAGGAAGGACCACAAGCTCTCTATCGAGACAATCGTGGCAGGAAATCTAAGATGAGTTCAGCTAAGCCGAAAAAAAAGAAACTAGATAAGCAAACAGAAGAAGATTTAATTGCAGAAGTACAACGTCTTCGCATGGAGAACGAATACTTAAAAAAATTAAATGCCTTAGTTCAGGAAAGAATTGCCCGAGAGAATGGGAAAGAGCCACCATCATTAACGAATTAAGGCGTAAATATAAGCTGGCAGATTTGTTGGCTTTCGATGGTATGCCAAGAAGTACTTTCTATTTCTATCTAAAGAAGATGAAACAACCTGATAAATATCTAGAATTGAAAGATGTAATAACACAGATTTTTCATGAGAATAAAGGCAGATATGGATATCGCAGAATTACGATGGAACTTCATAATCGAGGCTATCATGTAAATCATAAGACTGTTCAGAAATTGATGAAACAATGCTGCTTAAAATGTGAAATACGCAGAAAGAAATATCGTTCATACAAGGGAGAGTTGGGCAAAGTTGCACCTAATGAATTGAAACGAAATTTCCATGCAGATAAACCTAATCAGAAATGGGTAACTGATGTTACAGAGTTTTCAATACAGGATAAAAAAGTATATTTATCACCGATTCTTGATTTGTATAATGGAGAAATAATAAGTTACAATCTTTCATTACGTCCTACATTCCATCAAACTATGGATATGTTAGATAAGGCTTTTGTAAGGATTCCCAACAATACAGGTCTTGTTTTGCATTCTGATCAAGGTTGGCAATATCAAATGAAACGATACCAAATGCGTTTGAAAGAAAAAGGGATTGTTCAAAGTATGTCACGAAAAGGAAACTGCTTAGACAATTCGGTAATGGAAAACTTCTTCGGGTTATTAAAAACAGAAATGTATTATAAACATAAATTTTCATCTGTAGAGCATTTAATGAAAGAAATAGAGGAATATATAGATTATTACAATAACAGAAGAATTAAGTGCAAACTAAAAGGACTGAGTCCGGTACAATACCGGATTCAGTCCAATAGAGTTGCTTAATTAAACTGTCCAACATTTGGGGTTCAGTTCATTACGAACATCCGCTGGATTTTTTGCTATTTTCATAATCGTTAATTTGTTTCCAGAGATTTTCTTTAAGTTTCTTTGGAACTTTAACATCTTTTAACAA
>JAZOMR010000068.1:0-8947 GCA_045654105.1 Faecalimonas sp.
AATAAGGAAATGGTTCCGATGCCACAATACAAATCCCACACGGTTTCTTGACCTGTAAGCTGTGCATAGTCCAGCGCAAGCCCGTATAGTTTTTCTGTCTGAACAGGATTTACCTGATAGAAGGATAATGGTGAAATCTGATATTTTACATCCCCAATATAATCTGTGATGTAGCTTTGTCCCCAGAGCACTCGAATCTCCTTGCCCATAATCACATTCGTATTCTCACGGTTAATACTATAGGTAATACTTGTCATTCCTTCGATCCGCACTAACTTATCCACAAGTTTCTCGCTATGAGGTAAGTTATCCCCATTTAGCACCAAACAAACCATAATCTCTTTGGTCTTGAATCCATAGCGAATAAGCACATGGCGAACAAGTCCTCTTTGTGCTTCTTCATCATAAGAGGTAATATGATTTTCCTGCATGAAATCCACAATGATTTTAAGAATTTCCTGATTTACCGGCACCCCAAGAGCACATTCCATATTTGGAATAATCTGATGGGTACGTCCCGCATAAAATCCTGTCACAATATTTCCATTTTTATCGGTTCCTATTGGAAATTGGGCTTTGTTTCGATAGTAAAATGGTTCATCCATACCACATATGGGTTCCATAACCGTGTCCAAAAATTCCGGCGCAAATCCTCCAATTCGCTCCAAGTTCCCATACACTTTCTTTGCCTTAAAATTCAGTTGCGCCTCATAGGAAAGCTCCTGAATCTGGCATCCCCCGCATTGACGTGCCACCGCACATTTCGCCGGAACACGATGCTTAGACGGTTCTATGATTTTTATCATCTTCGCATAAGCGTAGTTTTTCTTTGGTTTTGTGATTACTGCCTCTACAGTATCGCCGATGATGGCATCCTTTACAAAGAGAGTGTATCCTTCTACTTTGCCAATGCCTTCGCCATTCACACCGCTATCTTCTATTGTTACGATTATTTTTTCATTTTTCTTCATAAGACTCCTTTAAAAAGAGGGCGTTTTGCACGCCCCTTTTTATAAACTGCTCTTTCTAAGGTTTGAATCAAACAGACGATTGAATCCCAACCACTCGTCGGTATCCTTATCCTTGAAAATCTCTTTCAAGGTCTGCATCTTCGCATCAGTTGCATCTGCATAGTGGAGTGCCACAGCCTCCGGAAGTGCCGGTTTCTTTGGCGAACCAAATTCCAACTCTCCATGGTGTGCAATCACGCAATGCTTCACTTCATTTGCAATCTTCTCCGGAAAGCCTTCAATATTGCGCACAGCCTCACTAATCATTTCCACACCGATTACAATGTGACCCAGCAACTGCCCTTCATCGGTATAGTCATTTTCCGGAAATGTAGAAAGCTCCTTCGTCTTTCCAATATCATGAAAAAGTGCCGCACTATAGAGCAAATCCTTGCTCAAAAGCGGATATGCCTTCGCATAATATTCGCAAAGTCTCAGAATACTAAGTGTATGCTCCAAAAGTCCTCCTGCAAAGCTGTGATGTACACTTTTTGCCGCAGAATGTTCTTTGAATGTCTTAATAAAGGCATCGTGTTTCACAAAATAATACTCTGCCAACTGACGCAAATACTTATTCTCAATTTGCATTACAAAGTTCAGCAGCTCTTGATACATACCTTCTACATTATTTTCACTAGTCGGCATATAATCTGCAATATTATACTCATCTTCATATGGTTTACGAAGCTGTTTGATGTTCAATTGTAAATTATTATTATAGCTCACAACCTCACCAAATATTTCAATAAAATCCATCTCATCATAATCAGCAATTCCACCTGAGTTTGGGTCCCACACCTTTCCGTCCAGGGTCCCTGTCTTATCCTGTAAAACCAGATTATCATACGGTTTTCCATTTCTGGTTTCTGCAGTACGTTTCGACTTGCATAGGTAAATAGCGCGAATAGAATCGCCCTCTCTTAATGTATTTATATATCTCATGATAATATTTCCTTCTTTCTAGTAATCTTCTTATAAGTGTAGCATATTCCCCCTTTTCTTTGCAACTTATATAAAGTATAATATTCGAAAAGGGCAACGAAGTTTTTCAAAGTTCCGCCCTTTCTGCATGTAATTAGGATATCAATAAGGTGGACAGCATGAATCAGAAAACATTAACAAAATTAGAATATGACAAAATCATTAGCCTTTTAGTGGACCAAGCTTCTTCCGAAACCGGGAAGAATCGTTGTCGCTCGCTAAAACCAATGATTGATTTGGAGGAAATTAATACCGCACAGCTGCAGACTGCTGCCGCATTTTCAAGGATTGTCAAAAAAGGTCGACTTTCTTTTAGCGGATGCTATTCTGTAGAGGATTCCATGATGCGATTAGAAGTAGGCGGAACTTTAAGCATTCCGGAGCTACTTCATGTTTGCAAGCTATGTGAAGTTGCAAACCGTGCCAAATCATACGGAAGGCATGATACAGTAGACGAATTGGCAGACTGTTTGGACAGTTATTTTGAACAATTATCACCTCTGACACCGCTTTCAAATGAAATCCGTCGTTGTATTATTTCTGAAGATGAGATAAGCGATGATGCTAGCAGTAATTTGAAGCAAATCCACAGAAGTATGGGGCAAATTAACGACAAGGTGCATTCTACCTTGAATACCCTTGTAAATGGTTCCCTGCGTTCTTATTTGCAAGAAGCAATTATTACTATGCGTGGTGACCGTTACTGTCTTCCGGTTAAAGCGGAATATCGCAGCCAGGTAAATGGATTGATTCACGACCAGTCTTCCACCGGTTCTACCTTGTTTATCGAACCAATGGCTATCGTGAAGTTAAATAACGATTTAAAGGAGCTCTACGCAAAAGAACAGGAAGAAATTCAGGTGATTCTTGCAAAACTAAGTGTGGAAACGGCGGAGTATATTGACGAAATCCGTACCAATTATCAGGTGCTTGGAGAGTTGGATTTTATTTTTGCAAAAGGCGCATTGGCGTTATCTATGAATGCCAGCAAGCCGATTTTTAACACCAATGGATACATCCATATTCGAGAGGGACGTCATCCTTTATTAGATAAGAAAAAGGTTGTCCCGATTACGATTTACTTAGGTGGAGAGTTTGACCTTCTCATTGTGACTGGTCCGAACACCGGCGGTAAAACAGTTTCCTTAAAAACGGTTGGTTTATTTACCCTAATGGGGCAAGCAGGTCTTCACATTCCTGCCCTTGACCGTTCAGAACTGGCCGTATTTGAACAGGTTTTTGCGGATATCGGTGATGAGCAGAGTATTGAACAAAGTTTAAGTACATTCTCTTCACATATGACAAATATTGTTTCATTTCTACAGGATGTGGACGAACGTTCTCTTGTATTATTTGATGAGTTAGGTGCCGGAACTGACCCAACAGAAGGTGCCGCACTTGCCATTGCCATTTTATCGCATTTACATGAACGCGGTATTCGCACCATGGCAACCACACACTACAGCGAATTGAAGGTCTTTGCACTTTCCACACCTGGCGTCGAAAATGCTTGTTGCGAATTTGATGTGGAAACATTAAGACCAACCTATCATTTACTAATCGGTATTCCAGGAAAGAGTAATGCTTTTGCCATTTCCAGCAAGCTGGGGCTTCCGGGATACATTATTGAAAATGCCAAAGGGCATTTGTCAGAGCAGGACGAATCCTTCGAGGACTTATTAACGGATTTGGAAACCAGTCGTCGAACCATTGAGAAAGAGCAGGCTGAAATCGCCGCATATAAACGGGAAATAGAAGGACTAAAACGAGAGCTTCATGCAAAACAGGAACGTTTGGATGCGCGCAGCGAAAAAATTATAAAAGAAGCAAACGAGAAGGCAAACACTATTTTACGCGAAGCTAAGGAATTTGCTGATGAAACTATGAAGAACTTCCGCAAATTTGGAAAAGAAAATATTTCTGCATCCGAAATGGAAAAAGAGCGGGAACGTTTGAGACAAAGGATTGCCAAAACTCAATCTGGCGTTAAACTAGAAGCTAAGAAACCAATAAAACAGCATAAACCGAGCGATTTCCGTCTTGGCGAGTCTGTAAAGGTACACAGTTTAAATTTAACAGGAACTGTAAGTTCGCTCCCAGATGCCAAGGGAAATATGTATGTGCAAATGGGCATTCTTCGCTCCCAGGTACACATCTCTGATTTGTCAATCATTGAGGAACCAATGACTGCCACAGAACGCCAGAGACAACGCACATCTTCGGGAAAAATGAAGATGAATAAGGCAATGACGGTCAGTCCGGAATTGAATCTTCTAGGAAAAACCGTAGACGAGGCGATTGCCGAACTGGATAAATATCTGGATGACGCATACCTCTCCCACCTCAGTCCGGTGCGTATTGTCCACGGCAAAGGGACCGGTGCACTTCGCGCAGGTGTGCATAATTATCTAAAACGCCAAAAGCATGTGAAATCTTATAGACTGGGTGCATTTGGAGAAGGGGATGCCGGCGTGACAATTGTGGAGTTTGAATAACTGTTCAGAGCCAAGCAGATTTTGATAAAAAGTATGATGAATGCTTGCATTCACGAATATCTTTTTATCGAAATCTATTTGGCGGATACGCCTCACCGAGGAAACACATCGTGTTTTCGAGGTGGCTCTGAACAGTTATGGACTATAAAAAAATGGCTACCGAACGATTACGGTAGCCATTTTTTTATTCATATTATTCTTCTACGATTGCTTCAACTGGACATTGTGCTGCGCAAGCTCCGCATTCTACACATGTATCAGCGTCGATTACGTATTTTCCATCACCTTCTGAAATAGCTTCAACTGGACATTGTGCTGCACATGCTCCACATTCTACACAATCATCTGTAATTACGTATGCCATGGTATGTATCCTCCTTTTGCATTTGACAACACATTTTTTGTTGCCTTTTCATTTATTCTAATACAAGTGGAGGAAATATACAAGAGGTTTTATTTGCTATTTCTTTTTATTTGCTATTTCTTTTTAGCCCTCTTGTACGCACTTAATATAATATTCTTCGCAGCAACCGCTTCCTGCTTAGTTGCCTCTCTCGTATCTCCTAACGGATAATCCATACCCAAGCTTTCATACTTCACTTTTCCCATGGAATGATACGGAAGCACGTCAAGAGCTTTCACATTGCTTAAGCTTCCCATAAACTGACCAAGGCGTTCAAGATACTCCTTATATAGAGTAATGCCTGGAACAATGACATGTCGAACCCAAATTGGAATTCCCTTCTTGTCCAAATATCTTGCAAATGCAAGAATGCGTTCATTGGAATGGGCAGTCAATTCCTTATGCTTTTCATCATCAATGTGTTTGATATCCAACATAACCAAATCTGTCAAATCCATTAATTTCTCAATCTTTGCCATTAACTTCTCGTTGTCTGGTTGAAACATAATTCCGGAAGTGTCAATACATGTATGATAACCATCCCGATGTAGTTTCCCAAATAATTCAATTAAGAAATCCATCTGCATCATCGGTTCGCCACCGGTCACTGTGACACCACCTGTCTTATAAAATGCTGTATTGCTATAAAAACTTTCCAGCACTTCATCCACTGTCATCTGGTCACCTTTATTCGGCTCCCAAGTATCCGGATTGTGGCAGTACTGGCATCGCATCGGGCATCCCTGCAAAAATATTACATAGCGAAGCCCCGGTCCGTCTACCGTTCCGCATGTCTCAATTGAGTGAATATAACCTTTAGTCATGTTTTGTTCTCCTTTAGTTACAAATAGGAGATGGAAAATTCCATCTCCTACCTTTTGCTTTACATACCTTCGTGGAATGTACGTGAAATTACATCATCTTGTTGCTCTTTTGTAAGCTTGATGAAGTTTACAGCGTATCCAGATACACGCACTGTTAATTGTGGGTAGTTTTCTGGATGAGCCTGAGCGTCTAATAAAGTTTCCTTTGTAAATACGTTTACATTAAGGTGATGTCCACCTTTTTCAACGTAACCATCTAACATATTAACCAAGTTATCAATTTGTTGTTGATTTACTGCCATGTTAATATACCTCCTATTAATTCTTATTGATTGTCAATGCTTTCCATAATGTTTGGAATATCTGCACATGTTGCACATTCTCCTGCAATTCTGTCAACATCTAAGTCTCCAGCAAAGATTTGGTCTTCTTTACCAAGAGCACCTGGAATGATTGAGAATGTATTTGAGATACCATCTTGAGCATGTCTAAATGGAATCTTTGCTACAGAAGCAAGTGAAGCTAATGCTCCATGTGTATCACGTCTGTGCATTGGGTTAGCACCTGGTGCCAAAGGTTCTCCTACTTTTCTACCATCTGGTGTATTACCTGTCTTCTTACCATATACTACGTTTGAAGTAATTGTTAAGATTGACATTGTTGGAACACCGTGACGATATGTGTGGTGTTTACGGATCTTGTCCATAAATGTACGAACAACCATAACTGCCAATTCATCTACATCATCATCATCGTTACCATATTTCGGGAAGTCGCCTTCTACTACATAATCTACTACTAAACCGTCTCCAACACGAATTGGTGTAACTTTTGCAAATTTGATTGCACTGAGTGAGACAGCTACTACTGAAAGACCAGCGATACCTGTTGCAAAGTAACGTTTTACTTCTCTGTCATGAAGAGCCATCTGAATCTTTTCGTAGCAATATTTATCATGCATGTAATGAATGATGTTAAGTGTGTTAACATAAAGTTCTGCCAACCATTCCATCATTGCATCGAATTTTTCCCAAACATCGTTGAATTCAAGAACATCGCCTTCTACCGGACGGTATTTTGGACCAACTTGCTCCTTTGATTTTTCATCAATACCACCGTTGATTGCGTATAACATACATTTTGCAAGGTTAGCACGAGCTCCGAAGAACTGCATTTCCTTACCAACTCTCATGGAAGATACACAACAAGCGATAGCATAGTCATCGCCGTGTGTTGCACGCATCAAATCGTCATTTTCATATTGAATTGAAGATGATTTGATTGACATCTTTGCACAGTACTCTTTGAACGCTCTTGGAAGTCTTGTTGACCAAAGAACTGTAAGGTTTGGCTCCGGTGCTGTTCCAAGGTTGTCCAATGTGTGAAGGTAACGGAATGAAGTCTTTGTTACAAGCGGACGTCCGTCAACACCAACACCACCGATTGTCTCTGTTACCCATGTAGGGTCTCCTGAGAACAATGCATTGTATTCTGGTGTACGAGCAAATTTTACAAGACGAAGCTTCATAATGAAGTGGTCAATGTATTCTTGTGCTTGTTCTTCTGTGATAACACCGTTATCTAAGTCACGTTTGATATAGATATCGATAAATGTAGAAGTACGTCCAAGGCTCATTGCCGCACCGTTTTGTTCTTTCACTGCTGCAAGATATCCAAGGTACATCCACTGAATCGCTTCTTTTGCATTTTTCGCAGGTTGTGAAATATCAAGTCCATAGATATCACCCAACTTTTTCAATTCGCCAAGTGCACGAATCTGCTCTGATAATTCTTCGCGAAGACGGATATTTTCACCTGTCATTCTCTTAAGAGATGTAGCAAGCTGTTGCTTCTTGTCTTCGATCAATCTGTCTGTTCCATAAAGCGCTACACGACGGTAGTCACCGATGATACGTCCACGTCCGTATGCATCCGGAAGACCTGTGATAATACCGGACTTTCTAGCTGCTCTCATTTCAGGTGTGTAAGCATCAAATACACCTTGGTTGTGTGTTTTTCTATATTCTGTAAAGATCTTAACGATTTCAGGATCTACTTCGTAACCATTTTCGCTACAAGCGTTCTGAGCCATACGAATACCACCATATGGTTGAAGTGAACGTTTGAAAGGCTTGTCTGTCTGGAAACCTACGATTGTCTCCAAGTCTTTGTCAAGATATCCCGGACCATGTGATGTGATTCCTGATACAATCTTTGTATCCATATCTAATACACCACCGGCTTCACGCTCTTGCTTGCTGAGTTCCATTACCTGTGCCCAAAGCTTATTTGTCGCTTCTGTTGGCCCAGCTAAGAATGAATCATCACCTTCATAAGGTGTATAGTTTTGTTGAATAAAGTCACGTACGTTGACCGATGTACGATTCCAGCGACCCGGTTTAAAACCGTCCCAATTTGCATGCCATTTTCTTTCCATGGTATGTCCTCCTCTTTGTTGTATATGTTATTTTTTTAATACTATCTTTGGTTGCCTGTTTATTATATCCTAGATATTTTTTTAACGCAATAGTTTGGATTGTACTAAATTGAATACAGTATACAATTATCTTTTGCAAAATTTAAGAAATTATTCACCCTTTTTTCTATAAAATGGTGTATAGTATATTTATATCTTATCTATGCTATAAATAGACTGGAGGAAAGATAATGAAAAAGAAGATATTTTCCATTGTTGCTGTTTTACTCAGCATCTCGCTTTGTCTTGCTGCTTGCAGTGATTCAGGTAAAAAGAATAATAAGCCGTCAACCAATGCAAACAAGGAAAAAGACGCTATACAGAGCAAATTAGAAGCCCTAAAACCAACCGCTTACAGCAGTATCACCGGATTGGCATTAGAACCAGGCTCATACATTTCTATTATAGGCAGATTTTCCGGTGACAGCTACTGGAAACAAGTGGAAGAAGGAGCAAAGAAAGCAGTTTCAGACCTCAACGCAGCTCTCGGTTACAAAGGCAGTGACAAGATTAAATTAAGTTACAGTTCTCCGGAGACCAAGGATGATGTCAATGAACAGGTGAATCTACTTGATGAAGAACTCGCAAGATATCCTGTGGCAATCGGTGTTGCTGCTATAGATACAACGGCATGCACCATTCAATTTGACCTAGCTTCAGAAAATGGAATTCCAATTATTACATTTGACTCAGGAAGTGATTACAAAAATGTGGGCTCCCACATCTCGACAGATAATTTGTCAGCCACTAAAACGGCA
>JAZOMR010000069.1:0-3353 GCA_045654105.1 Faecalimonas sp.
CTATATTTATAACTGGGTCGTTTGGAGCCAACTTCCCACAAAATTTTATAACATAATGAAAAAACTGATGTTGTTATGTGCTCTTGTATGTATGGCTATATACACACAAGCACAGTATGTTGCGCCTATCCAATTAGATAATGCGAGTGATCCTCAGAAGGTGGTAGGAGAAGCATTAACCAAAACGGGTGTTATCTCTTTATCCACAGGTGTGCCATGCTTAGCTATCGGAGCGGCAACTCTCATGTGTGCTAATTTTCTTCCCAACCCAATGGTGGGATATACAACATCAGCCACTAAAGCAAATGCTAATAAGGACTTGCAACTCATTTCAGTAGAAGAGTACAATACCAAACTCCGTGAATATACCGACTTAACGCATGCACTAGAAATGACAGGTTATATTCTAACACCTATGGGCGCAGCATTAACTATCGTGGGTATCCCATTGTACGTGCATGGTAAGAAAATGCTACAATTAGATATACAATATACTGGCAATGGTGCGGGGGTCGCTTTGAACTTTTAACTAACACTTTAATATCGACAGAATATGAAAAAGATATTTTTATATATAGCTATTACTTTAGGCTTATTAAGTTGCAACCATAAAGATTCATTATGGCAAGAGGTTGTAGAAGACTTAGATGAGCGCGTAGAGACTCTTGAGATGCTATGTGCAGAGATGAACACCAACATCACATCACTCCAAACGATTGTGGATGTACTACAATCCAATGACTTTATTACAAGCATTGTAGAAATCAAAAAAGACGGCAAAGTAGTTGGTTACACCATTACTTTTGGCAAACACGACCCTATTACCATTTATCACGGACAAGACGGTAAGGATGGACAAAATGGTACAAATGGTAAAGACGGAGCAGATGGAAAGGATGGTCAAGACGGAGAAAATGGTGCTGACGGTAAAGATGGCATAACTCCTGTGATAGGAGTTGCACAAGACACCGACGGTGTATATTATTGGACATTGAATGGCGAGTGGCTATTGGATGACAATGGCAACAAACTCCCTGTTTCTGGTAAAGACGGTCAAAATGGAGCCAATGGCTCTAATGGTCAAGACGGCACAGACGGTAAGGATGGTATTACTCCACAACTGAAGATTGAGGAGGGTTATTGGTTTATCTCCTATGATAATGGTGCAACTTGGACACAACTTGGCAAAGCCACTGGCGAAGACGGAAAAGATGGAAAGGATGGTGCTAATGGCACAGATGGAAAAGATGGTCAAAACGGTGCTGATGGAAAGGACGGTCAAGACGGCGACTCAATGTTCCAGTCTGTAACCCAAGATGAGAACTATGTTTACTTCACGCTTGCTGATGGCACAGTTATTAAGATTGCAAAGGGCAATGGTAATAACCAATCCAATGATGACTTTATTTTCACTATTACTTACCATTCCAATGGTGGTGAAGGAATCATGGAGAAAGATACTATCCATTATGGCTATGAAATAACAATTGATACTTGTCAATTTTTTAAAGAAGGGTACTATTTTAAAGAGTGGAATACTGATAAAGATGGAAAAGGTGTTTCATACACTGGAGGTCATAGTTTGTTTGCCTATAGAAATATAATACTATATGCTCAATGGAAAGAAAATAGGCAAGCTATAGATTTAGGTTTAAGTGTCAAATGGGCTCCTATGAATGTTGGAGCAGCAAAACCAGAGGACTTTGGTGACGACTTTGCTTGGGGTGAAGTTGAATCTAAGAGCAGTTATACATGGGATACATATAAATGGTGTGGGAGCGGATGGTCAGAATACGGTCACCCTTCCCTAAAGAAATACTGCACTAACTACAAGCAAGGCAGTGTAGATGACAGAATAGTTCTTGAGGCTGAAGACGATGCCGCGACCGCTAATTGGGGAGAGCATTGGCGCATGCCTACAAAGGCTGAATGGGAGGAATTATGTGATAATTGTATTTGGACACAAACCAAACAAAATCTAGTTATAGGATACCTAGTTACGAGTAAACTAAACGGGAATAGTATCTTCTTGCCAAAAAAATATTTAGACAATGAGATAGGGGCTTATTGGTCAAGTTCACTATTTCCATCAAGTAGCTCATTCGCATATGTTTTGTCAACAGGTAGTATATCTGTCAACAATGCTCGTCGTTACATAGGATTGTCGATAAGACCAATTTATAAATAGATTCTATAAAATATGGAACAACGAAAAAATTAGATATTTAATCCCGTTGGGGATAAAATAATAAGGTATTATTTACATAAATACGAAATATTATGTTAACAGCACAATTTCTTACTGCCGCATCTTTAAAAGAGTTTGAAAAAGAACTTCACGACTTAATAAAAAATGCTATTATAAAAGTACTGAAAAGTGGAATCTGTTTCAATGGTATCAATTACACCCTCAGTATTGGTGCTAACATAGAGAACTTTTCTGTCTGTGATGGTTGCAGTTATGACACTCAATTAGGTGCAATGGCAACATATATCAATAATTGTCAGAATCAGTATATAGATATAAATACTTTATCAAAGCCAAGAATATATGTTACATTCAGCGTGAAGCTAATGAATCCGCGATACAGCGTTAAATCTTACAATTTAAGATTTGAAACAGAAGATTATATGTTTAACAATGAAACTAATGAAATAGAATTTACAAAGGCTCCCTCTTTTTGCCTTAATTAGATCGGAGATTATTTATTCTCACCCTGCAAGTAATTTGCGGGGTGAGGTTTTATATAGTTATTCTTCTTGCTCGTATCAATGCTCGTAGTCAAGCGCTCCTTCGGCAAGGGTTCGGTATCCCTTCGGAAATAACTTTCGGCACAATCTTCGGCACGAAGAAAAAAATAACGAAAAAAATTACCCAAGCGGGAGGCGTTGGTAATCAACACCTTCCGCTTGCTTTAAGCACCTTTTTATGGCAAAATTTACAAATCTTCGGCACAAAACTCCTTCTGTGCCGAAGATTTTTGCAGCATTATTATAGAGACACGTTTATAGAAAGCCACAGAAAGCCCATAGATCTCCCACAGATGTGCTATCGTGGTCGCCTAATCAACAAATCACTTTTCCTATTCCGGTGTATAAGGATATATAAAAGATAAGTAAGTATACGGAAAGAACACATTTTTTCATAAAAATATTTGTCTATATCACAAAAAAGCATTACCCTTGCGGGGTAAAAAATGCGGATAACCGCAAAAATACCCTATAAGATGGCGAGTATTAAAACAAAATACAAGCGGGAAGCAATTGATTTTCATCACTTCCCGCTTGCTGTAAATATGTGAATAAAATACGATTAGTATAAAAATCCAAAGAGCCAAAGAGGAATACGATTA
>JAZOMR010000070.1:0-14323 GCA_045654105.1 Faecalimonas sp.
TATGATGAGTTGGATAAGCGTAATCGGGCAATTTATTCGAAGGAAAGACATTTGAGTTTGTTGGAATTAAGTTTATCAGAATTAAAGGGTGTTTTTAAAGCAAAGGAACGAAAAGAAGTACAGGCACAGATTGCGGAAGCAGAAAGGAAGATTGCAAATATGACAGAATCGCTTCAGTATATTGTAAAAGGTTATGGATATAAAACAGTTCAAGAGTTCATGGCGGAATACAATGCGGCTAGGGATGAAAATAGCGCTTATGAGAAAGAACTTGCAGAATGGAAACGGAAATATGGTCCGAAAGAAGAATTGAGACAGAGTGAGTTGAGAGAGCAAATAATCGAGCAGATATATAAAGAAAGTCAGCAGAATTACAAAAACGATAGGTATGTTTATAGGAATAAGAAGGGAGCGAGATAAAGTTTTTGAAAGATTTTGGTTGACAAATTCCTCAAAGAGTCATATAATAATTATTAAATAAATATTATATATTGAAAGGAGTGATAATATGAGGAAAGTAATGGATGATAAAAAGAAAATGATGAGTTACGTTCTCAGTACAGATGCTGATTTGAATCGTGAAAAAAAAATCACTCAAAAAGAAATTGCAGCATTGTTTGGGGTTTCGCAATCCACGATAGCACAAGCTATTAAGGAGTCCCGTATGAGATTGGAAATTGGCGAACTACAACGTCGACTTACTGAGCTAAAAGGTGAGATTTTAGAAATGGAAGGAATTGACGTATTAGGTTTACCAAATGACGTTAGAAACGAATATAAGAGAAAGCTGTAGAGGGGGATGTATAATGAGAGGAATTGTTAAGTCGTTCGATTCGACAAAAGGATATGGTTTTATTTATGGCAATGATGAAAGCGTTTTTTTTCACAAGTCTCAAGTAATTGGATCAATAGATGATGTTGTGACGGGATGTGAAGTTGAGTATTCTATTGTTCACACATCTAAAGGAGAACAAGCTGAGAAGGTTAAGATTATTCAACAGGAAAATCGAAAACAATTTATAAAAGTTGGAAATGCAAGAATAAAGATATCAAATATTAAGAATTATGGAATAGCCGAAGATAAGGAAGAGTATTATAGTGAATTGACAGAATGTATGGGAAGGATATCAGAGATAGAATTGTATTTGAGGGATAATCCGGGGGAAGCATATGCATTCTCCTTGCGTAGAACTTTTCAACAGCAACTAAACGAGTTGGAACGAAGAAAAAAAGAATTAGAAAGAATGCTAGAGGAAATAAAAGACTTCGAGTATCTCTATATTACAACTTATCAAGGGGATAATTACAAGATATATCAACATGAAGTTGAGTATAGTATTAAAGAAATCCTTGAGATATTAGACGAAATGCTGCTATAATGTTGTAATAGCAAATTTAGTAATTGTTGCTTTAGTGTATAACACAAAGGATTTATTATATTGTTTTATACAAGGAATATTGTGGTTCTATCATGGTTCTAAAACTTTGAACAACCACAAATAATCCATCAAAAAACAAATAATACATATACCAAACACCACAAAACACAACCTACAAAAATGTAATTCCATTCCCGTCGAAGCGTGAAGGTGGACGTACAGTAGGTTCAGGTGTTGTTAAAAACATCATCGAATAATCTACGCGATGGCAATGAGCCGCGCAAATAAGTAAATAAAATCAGAGAAGAGTGCTTGCATTCTTCTCTGTATTTTTTTGCTTATGTATAGGGCGAAGCCCGCGAACGAGCGACGTTGTCGCGAGTGTGCACGGTGTATCAAGGCTTCCGAGGAATTTTCTATACTGATGCAAATACAAGCATGCTATACCCATACTTTTTCAAAATCATGGGTATTTTGGAACAATTCTGCCCTACTATAGAAAGTCAACACCAAATCTTGAAGATTTGAAGCTGAAAAAAGCGATTTCTGGGTATTTGAGAGTAAAATCGCTTCTGTATACCCATTAGGAGCTAGTGGACACTACAAAACCCAAAAAACCTATCATCCACACAAAAAACGAGAAGACCAATGTCTTCTCGTTTCGTTCATTTCACATTATTTGATTTCAATCAAACTTTATTTCGCCTGCTCAAGAGCAAGTGTAATTGTTGTAGCATCACAAACTTCTGTTGGTCCGTAGTACTGGATAGCACCTGGATATACGAAGCATGTGTTTTCAGCCCATTCTTCACGGTGAGCTTCAAAGTATTTGAATGGAGCACCATCAAGTTCTACAAGCGCTTTCTTGATTACCGGTTTGTCTTCGCCGTGTCTTCTTTCGATGTTCATCATCTTAGTGATTGGCATACCACCTGCAACCCATTCACTAGCTGGACTAGAAAGGTTAGAGATTTTTGACAAGTAACCATTGTAACCATATTGGATTAACATAAATGCATTGTATCCTAATGAGTAGCAGTAGTCTGAGTCAAAGTTTGAAGGGAAAGCACATCTTCCTTCGTATCCTAAGAAGTGGTGAAGTGCACCAAACTTACCGTTGTAAGTACCAGCTGCTTTTCTTGCTGCCAAATTATCTTTAACAAGAGCAGAGAACAATTTTTCTGATTCAATCAAAGAAACTTGTACGTTACCGTGTGGGTCTCTTTCTAAGAATAATTGTTGTTGAATCGCTTCTGGAAGGATTGCAAATACTTCCATAGATTCTTTTGTTAATCCGCCTTCGATAAATGCATATTTTTCAGCCCATGTAGGAAGTGCATTGAATTCGTCTGCTTTGCTTCCTGCAAGAAGTTCGTTGATTTCTTGAATAAGTACTGAGAATTCAGGAACGAATTCTACAACACCTTCTGGGATGATAGCAACACCAAAGTTCATTCCTTTAGCTGCTCTCTTTGCTACAGAATCAGCGATGTAATCTGTAATTTGAGCAAGAGACATTTTCTTTTCTGCAACTTCTTCTGAAACCAAGCAAACGTTTGGTTGAGTTTGAAGAGCACATTCCAAAGCAACGTGAGAAGCAGAACGTCCCATAACTTTTACAAAGTGCCAGTATTTCTTAGCTGAGTTCGCATCTCTTTCGATGTTACCGATGATTTCGCTATAAGTCTTTGTAGCTGTATCGAAACCAAATGAACATTCGATATCTTCGTTCTTAAGGTCGCCGTCGATTGTCTTAGGACATCCAATTACTTGAACCCCTGTGTTATGTGCTGCAAAGTATTCAGCAAGTACACCAGCATTTGTGTTGGAATCATCACCACCGATGATAACGATAGCTGTGATACCGTGTTTTTTGCAAACATCAGCAACGATAGCAAATTGTTCTTCAGATTCCAATTTTGTTCTACCAGAACCGATAATATCGAAACCACCTGTGTTTCTAAATTGGTTGATATATTCGTCATCAAAAATTAAGTAATCATCTTCGATAAGTCCGCTTGGGCCGCCTTTAAATCCGTAAAGAACGTTTTCTTTATTAGTTGCTTTCAAAGCGTCATATAAACCGCAAACAACGTTGTGTCCACCTGGTGCTTGTCCACCGGAAAGGATAACACCTACCACCTGTTTCTTAGCTTTAGATGTATTTTGTCCCTTTTGGAAAGTGATTTCTTTCTTGCCATAAGTATTAGGGAAAAGAGCTTTGATTTTTTCCTGATCAGCTACGCTCTGAGTTTCTGCTCCTTCTTTTACGCAAATATCTGCAATGCCGTTTCTAAGCATTCCAGGAAGTTTTGGAGAATACTCGTATCTAGCTGTTTGTAACGATGAAATTTTCATAATTACCTCTCCTTTAATAAAATTTGTACGGAATCATTTTAATATATTTTCAGTATAAAGTAAACCATTATGAGACATTTTTGTCATAAATTCCCGTCTTGTAGGCGAATTCATGTAAATGCTAAGATACATATAGATTGTTTGTAGGTTAAAGCCTAATAACAGAATAAAAATCGGCAAAAAGGCTCAACCTACCAATAGAAGAAATATGTGGAAAAGGAGACAATATGAAAGAAAAAATTTTTGGTATACTTCAGCGTGTCGGAAGGTCCTTTATGCTTCCAATCGCTATTCTGCCGGTTGCCGGATTATTGCTGGGAGTCGGCGGTTCGCTTACAAATGAAACCATGCTAGAAACATATGGGCTCTTAAATGCAATGGGGCCCGGAACAATTCCCTACGCAATCTTTACCGTAATGAGTAAAGCAGGGGACATTGTATTTGGAAATCTGCCAATTATATTTGCAATAGGTGTTGCGATCGGTATGGCAAAAAAAGAAAAAGAAGTAGCAGCTCTTTCGGCTGCAATTGCATTTTTTATTATGCACGCGTCAATTAATGCACTCATCACAATTACAGGTGGTGCGGAGGAAATGCTTAGCGGTGCAACTGCATCTGTGGTTGGTATCACCTCCCTGCAAATGGGTGTGTTTGGCGGTATTATCGTAGGACTTGGCGTTGCAGCCTTGCATAACAGATTTTATAAAATCGAGTTGCCGCAGGTGCTGTCCTTCTTTGGAGGTACACGTTTCGTGCCAATTATCAGTGCACTTGTCTACACCGGTGTTGGTATTGTAATGTTCTTTGTTTGGCCGGTAATTCAGTCGGGAATCTACGCCGTAGGTAACGTGGTCCTGAATTCCGGTTATGCAGGGACATGGGTGTACGGTCTGATGGAAAGACTTTTGATTCCTTTCGGACTGCATCATGTATTTTACCTTCCATTCTGGCAGACGGCCCTTGGCGGAACTATGCAAATTCAGGGTGTGCTCGTAGAAGGCGCGCAGAACATTTTCTTCGCACAGCTTGCAGACCCAAATGTAACCAAGTTTGCGGTATCTGCAACAAGATTTATGTCAGGGAAATTCCCACTTATGATTTTCGGGCTTCCGGGAGCGGCGCTTGCTATGTACCGCACAGCAAAACCGGAAAAGCGCAAATTGGTTGGAGGGTTACTACTTTCTGCAGCGCTGACCTCTATGTTGACCGGTATTACAGAGCCACTGGAATTCACCTTCCTATTTGTAGCCCCGCTATTGTACGGAATCCACTGTGTGCTTGCAGGTGCAGCATACATGTTGATGCACATTTTCGAAGTCGGCGTGGGTATGACCTTCTCCGGCGGAATCATCGACTTAACCCTTTTCGGTATCATTCAAGGCAATGCAAAGACAAACTGGATTTGGGTAGTGATTGTGGGGATCGTTTACTTTATCGTCTACTATCTGCTGTTCCATTTCCTCATTGTGAAATTAGACCTTAAGACGCCGGGCCGTGATGACAACGAGGAGGTGAAGCTGTATCGCAGAAGTGACGTGGAAGCCCGTAAAAATGCGGCTAACACGGAGAGACAGGCAGAGGAAGCATTATCCGAACAGATTTGCAACGGTTTGGGAGGAAAGAAAAATATTTCTGACGTGGACTGCTGTGCAACTAGACTTCGTTGTACCGTGCACAAGGCGGAGCTTGTAAATGATGCATTGCTAAAATCTACAGGGGCTTCCGGCGTGATTCACAAGGGAAACGGTGTGCAGATTATTTACGGGCCTCGCGTAACCGTAATCAAGTCAAATTTAGAAGACTATTTGGAAACTGCCCTGGATGTGGAGTATATTGGAGACAATACGCAACCGGTTTCAAACAAGGAGCAAGTGACAGAAAATACACAACCTGCGCCGAATAAAGAACAGGCTGCAGAAGATGCGCAACCTGCTTCAAACAATGCGCAAGCTACAGGAAAAACAATTGTGATTTTCAGTCCTGTAACCGGAATTGCAGCAGACATAACCACAGCTCCGGATGAAGCATTTGCGCAAAAGATGATGGGTGACGGCGCTGTGGTAAAACCAACAGGCAAAACCGTTTGTGCACCGGAAGACGGCGAAGTTAGCTTTGTATTCGATACAAAACATGCCATTGGATTTGTAACAGACACTGGAATTAGCATGCTTATTCACATGGGAATTGATACCGTGAAATTAAACGGTGAAGGTTTTAAAGTATTTGTGAAAAATGGTCAGAAGGTGGCAAAGGGAGAACCTCTTATGGAATTGGATCTTGCATATTTAAATCAACAAGCACCATCTATGGTTTCGCCAATTCTGTGTACAGAGCTAGAAGAGAACCAAACTACTAAAATGTTGGCAGAAGGTCCTATCAAAGCAGGAGAGCCGCTATTTGAAATAATAAACGAATGAGCTTGACATGATGAACGGATAACAGGTGACGAAATACAAAAATAATGTTAAAATAGGAGGAGATGAAATGAAACGATTTCAATTTACAATCACAGACCCGGTTGGACTTCATGCAAGACCTGCGGGAATGCTGGTAAAAGAAGTAAAAAAATACGAATCAAAAGTAACCATTGTAAAGGATGGAAAATCATGTGATGCGTCAAAGCTTATGATGCTTATGAGCTTAGGTGTGAAATGCGGAGACGAAATCACAGTAGAAGTAACAGGCGCGGACGAAGAAACAGCAGTTGCAGAATTAGAGGCATTCTTCAAAGCGAACCTATAATTTGAGGTGATAACATGGACACTTACACAGGTAAATCTATTTTTAACGGAATCGCGATTGGACGCATTTTGTTTTACAAAAAGGGTGAACAAGCCGTAACGCGTGTGAAGGTTCAGGATACCAGTGCAGAAGTGGAGCGTTATGAAAGAGCAAAGCAAACTGCCATGAAGCAGCTTGGTGAGTTGCACGAAAAAGCTGTGGAAGAAGTAGGCGAGGTAAACGCCATGATTTTCGAGGTGCATCAGATGATGCTCGAAGACGATGATTATAACGAGTCCATTTATAATATTATACGAAATGACTCAGTGAACGCAGAGTTTGCCGTGGCAACTACGGGAGATAATTTTTCCAGAATGTTTGCGGAAATGGAAGACGAGTATTTCAAGGCCAGGGCAGCAGATGTGAAGGACATTTCAGAACGTATTGTAAATGTGCTTGTGGGTGTGACTTCAGGGAAGGACCTGACAGAGCCGGTTATCTTGGTTGCAGATGATTTGGCACCAAGTGAAACCGTACAGCTTGACAAATCAAAGCTGCTTGCATTTGTAACCCTGCACGGCTCTGCAAACTCCCATACGGCTATCTTAGCAAGAACCATGAATATCCCTGCCCTTATCGGTGTTGCCATTGATGAGAGCTGGAATGGGAAAATGGCTGTGGTAGACGGCAAGCATGGCAAATTAATTGTGGACCCGGAGTTTTCCGTTCTGGAACAGTATATGGCGGAAAAGAAAAAGGAAGAGGAAGCACGAGCACTTCTCGCAGAATTAAAGGGTTTGCCTGACATCACGAAAGGCGGAAAAGAAATCAAACTCTATGCCAATATTGGAAGTGTGGCGGATGTGACAAATGTGCTTGCAAATGATGCAAATGGAATTGGCCTATTCCGAAGTGAGTTTTTGTATTTAGAAAAAAATGATTATCCTACAGAAGAAGAACAATTTATAGCATATAAGACAGTTGCCCAGAATATGGCAGGGAAGAAAGTTGTTATCAGAACGCTGGACATTGGTGCTGACAAGCAGGTAGACTACTTCAATATGGAACAGGAAGAGAATCCGGCCATGGGCTACCGTGCAATTCGTATCTGTCTGGACCGTGTGGATATTTTTAAAACTCAACTTAGGGCCATTTATCGAGCGTCAGCATTTGGAAATATTTCCATTATGTTTCCGATGATTATTTCCCTTTCAGAAGTGCAGCAGGTGAAGGCTATCTGCCAGGAAGTAAGACAGGAGCTAGAAGAGAGTGGTATTAGCTATGGTGACGTGGAACTTGGAATTATGATTGAAACACCGGCGGCTGCAATGATTAGCGATATCCTTGCAAAGGAAGTGGGTTTCTTTAGCATTGGAACCAATGATTTGACACAGTATACCCTGGCGATTGACCGCCAAAATCCAAAATTAGACCACATTTATGATGCGTACCATCCGGCGGTAATGCGCTTGATTCAGATGGTCATCGACAATGGCCATAAGGAAGGCTGCTGGGTTGGTATCTGTGGGGAGCTTGGAGCAGACACGAAATTGACGGAAACATTTATAAACATGGGAATCGATGAACTATCGGTATCACCGACATTTGTACTTCCGATTCGAAAAATAATTAGAGAAATGTGAGGCTTTGGTGTGTATTTTGAAAAAATCATCAAAAACTAACCCAAATCCGGCTGTAAATCTTGTTGTTGGTGAAAATTAGTTCGTATATGAAGAAACTTGTATATTTCTAACCGAAAAACGTACATTATGGGTTAGATTATGCAAGTTTTTTTCATATACAAACAAAACCATTAGCGGTTCAGCCACCAGATTCCAAAGTTTAAATATGTTGCAAATGTTACCCATAGCAAATATGGTATGTTCAAGTAGGCAGCAGTGGTGGAAATCTTTGAAAAGCTTCTAATCATCAGGATAATTAACACCCACAAAAGTAGAATCCAGATAAATGAGAAGAAATACCACTCAAAGTTAAAGAAAAAGATGGACCAAAGGAAATTCACAATCAACTGATAACGGTAAATCATCAGTGCGTCGTCAATCTGTTCGTAGCTTGCATCGGAAATCCTAATTATGTAAGCAGAGATACCCATGAGGGTATAAAGGATGGTCCACACAACCGGAAACAGCCAGCCCGGTGGCGAAAGTGGCGGTTTCGTCAGCATCTGAAAGTCCTGCATGGCATTACGGGTCAGTAAGCCTGCCACAGCTCCCACAAGCAAAGGGAGCGCAATTGATTTAATCAGTGAGCCTTTATCTATTTTCATAAAAATACACCTCCAATATAAGGTATGGAGGTGTATTGTCATTTATGAAGATTATAAATTAAAATATTTATCAAATTCTGCTGGATGCGGAATCTTAGACATTTCCAAACATTCTTTTCTCTTCATAGCGATGAAGTTTTTGATTAAATGCTCTGGGAAAACGCCGCCTGCTGTCAAGTAATCGTGGTCAGCTTCCAGTGCATCCAAAGCATCCTCTAAGCGTGTTGGAAGAGAAGATAATTTTGCTTTTTCTTCCTCCGGAAGAGAATACAGATTCATATCGTATGGTCCCCATCCATTTGCATGAGGGTCAATCTTGTTCTTAATACCATCGATACCAGCCATCAAAAGAGCTGCATAGCAAAGGTATGGGTTACAAGTTGCATCTGGGTTACGAATCTCGAAACGGCGAAGCTTCGGAGATTTCGCATATGCAGGAATACGGATAACTGCACTACGGTTTGAAGTTGCGTAACCAACTGTTACAGGTGCTTCAAATCCAGGAACAAGTCTCTTGAATGAGTTCGTACTTGGGTTCGTAATTGCACAAAGGGAAGAAATGTGTTTTAGCAGACCGCCCATGAAATAGTGAGCAGTTTGGCTCAAGTGTGAATAGCCCTCATCATCTGAGAAAACAGGTTCTCCATTTTTCAAAAGTAACATATGTACATGCATACCGTTACCAGCTTCGCAGTAAACCGGCTTCGGCATAAAGGTTGCGACCTTGCCATATTTCAAAGCAGTATTGTGGATGACATATTTAATCATCATGGTGTTGTCTGCCATCTTTGACATTTGGCCAAGCATTGGCTCAATTTCAAATTGTCCGGCTGCACCAACCTCTGGGTGATGGTACTTGATTTCAATGCCCATCTTTTCCAATTCCAGACACATCTCTGAACGACATTCGTATGTGCGGTCAAATGGCTTCGCAACGTGGTAGTTCTTCTGATGAGGAACCACACAGCCAAGGCCCTGATTCGCACTGTTCCAGTATGCCTGCTCGCAGTCAACGGAAAAACCGATGGAATCCGGCTGTACAGACCAGCCAACTTGGTCAAACATATGGAATTCAAATTCCGGTAAAATTAGCATGGTATCTGCAATGTCGCAATCCTTCATATATTGCTCTGCGGCCTGCACGATATTTCTTGGGTATTGGTCGAGTGGACGGTTCTCAGGATAATCGATAATCATCGCATTACCTGTAATAGATAATGTCGGCACCTCGCAGTATGGGTCAATGACTGCAGTATCCAAATCAGGGATAAATACCATATCACTCTTTTCTACTACTGCGTAGCCATAGTTGGAAGCATCGAACCCAATTCCATTTTCCATGGTGTCCTGTGTAAATTGTGAAGCCGGAATCGTCACGTGACGGAATTGACCGTTGATATCAACGATTTTAAAATCGACCATCTTAATGTCTTGTTCCTGAATAAGCTTCATGATGTCTTCTGCTGTTCGTTTCATTGTTTTTCCTCCATAAAATTATTCCGATAATTTATATTAATAGAATACTTGAAAATAATAAGAAATGCAATAGTTTTTAAAAATAAATAAGAACACATGTTCGAAAAATGCTTGCAAATGAGGAGGGGTGGCATTATACTTGAGATATAAGGAGGAAGTGTTGTGGGTGACAGAATTTATATTTGCATTGATTTGAAGTCTTTTTATGCATCCGTGGAATGTCGGGAGCGGGGCTTGGATGCCATGACGACGCGGCTTGTAGTGGCAGACCCAGACCGATCGGAGAAAACCATCTGCCTTGCAGTATCTCCGGCTTTGAAAAAACTTGGAATTCCAGGAAGGTGCCGCGTGTTTGAAATACCAAAGGGCATTGATTATATCATGGCACCCCCGCGCATGCAGTTGTACATTGATTATTCGGCGGAGATTTACAGCATTTACCTCAAGTACATTGCCAAAGAAGACATTCACGTATATAGCATTGACGAGGTGTTCATGGATGTGACGGATTACCTGGTGATGTATCAGATGACGGCAAAGGATTTGGGGATAACCATCATGCAGGATGTATATAAGTCCACTGGAATTACGGCGACCTGTGGAATCGGAACAAATCTTTATCTTGCCAAGGTTGCCTTGGATATCACAGCAAAACATGTGGAGGACCATATCGGGATTCTGGATGAAAATATGTACTGCGAAACCCTGTGGAAGCATAAGCCCCTGACGGATTTTTGGCGCATCGGGCGGGGCATTGCAAATCGCTTGGAGAGCCAGGGCATCTATACCATGGGGGACGTTGCCCACGCGGATGAAGAAATGCTGTATCGCATGTTTGGTATCGATGCAGAGCTTCTGGTAGACCACGCTTGGGGGCGAGAAACCACGTTAATGTCGGATATCAAGTCTTATAGGGCCAAGACCAATTCCATTACAAGTGGGCAGGTGCTACCGCGGGATTACTCCTATGAGGAGGGGAAATTAATCATAAAAGAAATGGCAGATTTGCTCTCCTTAGAACTGGTGGAAAAAGGACTGGTGACAGATTCCATCACCCTCCACGTAGGGTATTCCAATCGCTATGCTACCAAACCCGCACACGGAACCATTGGTATGACGGTTACCACCAGCTCCTCCCGCCAGATTGTTGCTTATACGGAACGACTATATGAGCAGATTGTAAATAGGCATCAGTTTGTACGTCGGATGACAATCACCTTTAATCGTGTTATTGACGAGGTCTATCGCCAGTATGACCTGTTCACTGACCCAGAGGATATGGAACGGGAGCTACAGCTTCAGAAAGCCATGCTGGATATTAAGGGTAAGTATGGCAAAAATGCAATTCTTAAAGGCATGAATCTGGAGAAAGGGGCAACTACCATAGAACGGAATCAGCAGATAGGAGGGCATAAAAGTGGTTAGATATAAGATGAGCCGAGAAGAGCGGGCAAAGCAGTTCATGCCCTTTGCTGCGTTGAAAGGTCATATGGAGGCCCTGCGTATGCGAGAGAAAATCGTGGTGGAGCGCAGGGAACTCTCTGAGGAATATAAGGAAGAATTAGACCGGAGACTTAGGCAGGTGCGTAAGAATAACATCATTACGGTGGTGTATTTCTGCAATGGGGAGTACCTGAAAATGACAGGGATGGTGTCGAAGATAGATGAGACGGCGAGGGTGCTGAAGGTTGTGAATACGAAGATAAAGTTTGAGGATTTGTATGAGGTGGAAAATTGCACTTCGAATTGACGAAAGTGCAAATTTTGCACTATTATATAGAGAGGAACATCTTAGGAGGTAACAAAAAATGTTAGTTTTAGTATACAGAAAATGCAGCACATGCATAAAAGCTCTCAATTGGTTGGAGGAAAACAATATTGAATTCGAGGAACGCCCAATGAAAGAGCAAAATCCTACCTACGAAGAGTTAAAGGCATGGTATCAGATGAGTGAAATGCCACTGAAGAAGTTCTTCAATACAAGTGGGCTTTTGTATAAAGACATGGGGCTGAAAGATAAATTGCCACAGATGTCGGAAGAGGAGCAACTGCAGCTTCTTGCCACAAATGGAATGCTTGTAAAACGTCCATTGGTAGTAGGAGAAGATTATGTACTCACTGGTTTTAAGGAGAAAGAATGGGCAGAGAAGCTGTAGCCGAGAAGGGAACTTGAGTTTCAACTGTCTGCTGATGATGGCACCGCCGGAGGTACTGGATTACGTTGTGGTTCATGAACTCAGTCATCGATTGGAGATGAATCATTCATCAAGGTTTTGGGCGCAGGTAGAGAAGGTGCTTCCGGATTACAGAAAATTGTGCAAGTGGTTGAAGGAGCATGGCGGGAGGCTGATGCTTCGGATGCATGAAAAATAAAAAGTAGCCGTCCTGATCTCTGGCAAGTTTAGGAACGGCTACTTTTTGTAGTTCATTAATAAATTTTCGCCGGAACGGGTGATGTGCACTCACCTTCCGACTTCCTTGTTAACTATATTATAATAGAGCTTTTGTAAAAAATCAATAGTTATTCTTCATCCTCATCCTCGTCATCATCTTCTTCATAGAAGTCTTCCGGAATATAGATGTGAACCTTTTCTACACGGTTCTTGTCCAAAGAGTCTACGACCAAACGCAGACCGCTTTCTGTTACAATCTCATCACCAACCTCAGGGTGACGGTCTAATCTTTCGATAATGAATCCGCCGAGAGAATCATATTCTTCAGACTCTAATTTGAGTTCCAGACGGTCATCCAAGTCGTCAAGACTAATGGAACCTTCCAAAATATACTCGAAATCATTAACGCGAGTCAGAAGCTCGTCTTCTTCATATTCGTCATATTCATCATGGATTTCACCGACAATCTCTTCGAGAATATCTTCCAAAGTGATTAAGCCGGCTGTTTCGCCGTATTCGTCAAGAACGATAGCGATATTGTAGGATGCTTCACGCATTTCCACAAGAAGCTCGGAAATGTTCTTGTGCTCATAGGTGAAATATGCATCTCGCAGGAACTCACGAATCTGGAATTCCGCTGTATTATCATATAAAAGCAGATCCTTCATATTGATTGTACCGATTACATTGTCCGTTGTCTCCTCATAAACCGGAAGACGTGTGAATTTGTGTTCACGGAAAAGTTCGATCAATTCTTTATAGGTGCTGTCCACATCAGCAAAAATCACATTGACACGAGGAACCATAACATCTTTGGCTCTTGCTTCGCCAAGGTCGAACACGTTTTTAATCATTTCGCGCTCTTCTTCCTCAAGAACACCACTTTCGTGGCTTACGTCCACAATCGTACGAAGCTCTTCTTCGGTGATGGCTTCCGGTTTTGCATTTGGGTCCACACGAAGAATGAAGAAAATAACGCGGGCAAGCATGTTAATTACAATACTAATTGGTGTCAAAATTGTCATAATAAAATGAATTGGATAAGCATATACTAAAGAAAGCTTATCAGAATTTATTGTGGCAACTGTCTTTGGTGTGATTTCACCAAAAATCAAAATAAGTACTGTTAGAATACCGGTTGCAATAGCTACAGCATAGCTTGCAATAGGTCCGGCAACATTACTTGTCAAATCATATGCAAGTGTTGTTGTCAAAGATGATGCGGAAAGATTTACAATGTTGTTACCGATTAAGATAGCACTCAAAAGTTTTCCTGAGTTATCGGTAATCTTAAGCGCCATCTTGGCGCGTTTGTTACCTTCGTCTGCTAACGAACGCATTCGAATTCTGTTTACGGTTGTCAAAGCTGTTTCTGCAGATGAGAAAAATGCAGATAATCCCAGTAGTATCAATAATACTACAATCTGTATGGCGGCACTAGGGTCCACTGATACATCACTCCTTCTTAAAATAAAATATTTGTATACACATATACCAGAATACTATAACCCATTTTATGTAAATTTGCAAGAGCCCGTTGAATTTAACCAAACTTTGTTGTATGATGAATTTTGGAACTCTATTAAATTAAGAAGATTTTGAGTTTGGAGTGTATCAATGAATTTAGATTTTTACAATAAACTGATTAATTGTATAGATAAAGAACGTGTGCTGGTGGATGAACCGATGAAACAGCATACCACATTTCG